>NZ_CAWLMI010000033.1:0-87512 GCF_963862045.1 Aeromonas sp. 159
GCTTCCGCCAGCGGCTTGCCCTGCTCGCAGGTCATGATGCGGGCCAGCTCGTCGCTGTGGGCTGTGATGGCGGCAAACCAGGCGTAGAGCTTGTTGCTGCGCTCCTTGGCGGTCAGCGCAGCCCAGGCGGGTTGCGCCGCGTGGGCGGCTGCGATGGCGCGGCGGGTATCCTCGGCATCCATGTCGGGCACCTGGGTAATGACGGCACCGCTGGCGGGGTTGGTGACCTCGAAGGTGCGGCCGCTGGCGGCCTCGCACCACTGTCCATCTATATAGGCGCGGGATGTGATCAAGCTGGAGTGGGATGTTGTTCCTGACATGAGAAGCCTCGAGTGTGGGTCAGAGCAGCTGGTTGCCGGAGTGAGCCGACCCTTCCTGCGCCGCTGCCGTATAAAATAATAAGCACAGGAAGACCATAATTTGAGCTGAAATGTTTTTCAAGTGTTAAATATATTTGAATTGCTGGGGGGCGCCATGCTAGAAAATGGGCTGTGTAGCGCGCTTTCTCCGGTTCGCTTGCAGGCTGTAAGTGGGCAGACGACCGGGAGATGGTAAATCAGGTGTGCAAAATAATGAACGGTTGTGCTGTGTAACATAGTGAACGGCAAGGGAAAGCTGGTCGGCTATTTTAACCAGCAGGGTAAACAGGCAGCGCCTGATCCGATGCGATCACGCGCAAGCAGGAGAGGCTGATGATGCAAGGATGCAGACATGGCGCAGCAGGGGGCCTTTCATGAGCGGGCCACAGAGCCGGGAGAGCGTGGCTCGACCGTTGAGTGTGGCTGACGCCGGGGCGCGCACCATGGGGGAACGGCTGGCGGCGGTGCGCCATCAGCTGGGGCTCTCCCAGCGGCGGGCGGCCGAGTTGAGCGGCCTGACTCATGGCGCCATCTGCATGATCGAGCAGGACAAGGTGAGCCCCTCGGTCGCCTCCCTGCAAAAGCTGCTCACCATCTACGGCCTGCCGCTGTCGCGCTTTTTCGCCGAGGAGGAGAGCCGCACTCCGGAAGTGGTGATCAAGGCTGATCAGCTGATCGAGCTGGGCAGTCAGGGGGTCTCCCTCAAGCTGGTGCACAACGGCAACAACCGCCGTCAGCTCGGCTTTATGCTGGAGACCTATCCCCCCGGCACCGACACCGGCGGTCAGGTGACCCATCAGGGGGAGGAGGTCGGCACCGTGCTGGAGGGGTCGGTGATCCTGACGGTGGCGGGCCAGAGTTATCAGCTGGAGGCGGGCGACAGCTATGTGATCGACACCGGCGAGCCCCACAGCTTCAGCAATCCGTCGGGGGAGACCTGTCGCATCGTCAGCGCCCACACCCCGGCGAGCTTTTAATCTAGGCAGTAGTTTGGCAACCGAACCGGTAAGGAAACAGGGATCATGACCGAACATGTAAACAGTTACTACGCAGCCAGCGCCAATAAACACGCACCCTATCCGACATTGACCGAGCAGCTGGAGTGCGATGTCTGTGTCATCGGGGCGGGTTATACCGGCCTCTCCAGCGCGCTGCATCTGGTAGAAAAGGGTTACAAGGTGGTGGTGCTGGAGGCCGCACGAGTCGGCTTTGGCGCCAGCGGCCGCAACGGTGGACAGATCGTCAACTCCTACAGCCGCGACATCGACACCATAGAAGCGAACTGCCCGCCGGATCAGGCCAGGCTGCTCGGTTCCATGTTGTTTGAGGGGGGCCAGATCATCCGCGAGCGGATCAAGCGCTACAACATCCAGTGCGATCTGCAGGAGGGGGGCGTCTTTGCCGCCGAGACCGAGAAGCAGCTGCACGAGCTCAAATCCCAATACGCCCGCTGGCAGAAGTGGGGCAACGACCAGCTGGAGCTGCTCGATGTCAAGGGGGTGCGCGAGGTGGTCGCGAGCGATCGCTACGTCGGCGCCCTGCTCGACAAGAGCGGCGGCCATATCCACCCCCTCAATCTGGCGTTGGGGGAGGCGGAAGCCATCCGCATCCAGGGGGGGCAGATCTTCGAACAATCCGCCGTCACCAGCATCACCCCGGGGCAGCCAGCCTTGGTCAAGACCGCCAAGGGGTCGGTGAAGGCGCGCTTTGTGGTGGTGGCCGGCAACGCATACCTCGGCAATCTGGTGCCGGAACTGGCCAGCAAAAGCATGCCTTGCGGCACCCAGGTGATCGCCACCGAAGTGCTGGGAGAGGAGCGGGCCCGTTCACTCCTGCCGCAAAACTACTGTCTGGAGGATTGCAACTACCTGCTCGACTACTACCGTACCTCCGGCGATCACCGGCTGCTCTATGGCGGTGGCGTGGTCTATGGCGCGCGGGATCCTGCGGACATCGAGCGGCTGATCATCCCCAAGATGCTCAAGACCTTCCCGCAACTGGCGGGGGTCAAGGTGGAGTACACCTGGACCGGTAACTTCCTGCTCACCCTGTCGCGGCTGCCGCAGTTTGGTCGCATCGGCCCCAACATCTACTACATGCAGGGCTACAGCGGCCACGGCGTCACCTGTACCCATCTGGCGGGCAAGCTGCTCTCCGAGGTGCTGAGCGGTCAGGCGGAGCGCTTCGATGCCTTTGCCAAACTGCCGCACTACCCCTTCCCGGGTGGCCGCCTGTTCCGCATCCCCTTCACCGCTGCGGGCGCCGCCTGGTACACCCTGCGCGACCGCTTGGGTGTATAAGAGCTGCCCAGCTAGAAATGTGGGCTGGTGGGTGCCGCTTAGATAACGCTGACGCCAGCACCAATACCAGAAACAACAAGGCCACCGCGAGGGTGGCCTTGTTTATCAAGCTGCAGAGCGTTGTTTAGCTGTAGAAGGCTTCAACGGTGCCCTTGAGTTTGATCAGGATGGGCTGACCACGGCGATCCAGCGCTTTGGGGGAGGGGATCTTCACCCAACCTTCGCTGATGCAGTACTCCTCGACATCGGTGCGCTCTTTGCCGTTCAGGCGAATACCGATCGGGTGCTCGAAGCAGGCGGCCACATAGTGAGGGCTGCGTGGATTGCAGGAGAGGTGATCCGGCAGAGCCGGTTTGGTGCTGGTATCGCTCATCGATATAACCCGAAATGAATAAAAAGTGGGTCATTGTAGAGAATGCTGTCATGGCATTCAAGGCGGCCCCAATACCGGCCAAGGCGGGCGGCCATCTATGTTGGCGACCCGCTTATCCCCGTTGCCAATCCATCACCAGCTCGGGACGGCCGCTATGCTTGCACAACTGCTGCTCACCCTCTTTGAAACCGTTGCGGGAGTAGAAGCGCCGGGCCTGCTCATTTTCGGCGTAGACCGTCAACTCGAGTCGATCATATTGGGCTTTGAGGTGTTCGAGCAGTTGGCGACCCAACCCGTGTGATTGGTGATCAGGGGAAATAAACAGCGCGGCAACAGACCCCTGATACCAGGAGATAAAGCCCAGTAGCTGTCCATCCTCCTCATAGACCCAGCTCTGGCTGGCGGGCAGATAGATGTCCCGCATCGCTGCCCGTTGCTCATGCCAAAAGGCGGCGGGAATAAAGTCGTGGGCTTGTACCGATGCCTGATACCAGAGCTCGACGGCGGCATCCAGATCGGTGGCGGATAATGGACGGATCATAGTGGCCTTAATAACAAAGAGTGGAAGTAACGCAGGCTCGATATAAGCGCAGCGTAATCGGGCATTCGCGGTAGCGAGAGTTCTGTGCCACTCCCGGTCGCCACCTTGGCCAAAATGGCAAGGCTGTGATTTATGCAATCCCTGTTACCGTATAGTGTCGCTCGACATTGACGGTTATTTCCCCCCAACGGGAGGATTTGACTCTGGCTTGGTGTGCTTGAAAAGCCGCATCATCAACAAACTCTTCATAGACATCGAATCGGCAGGGATTGACAGGATCTTGAGTCACCTTAAAGATCAGGCAGCCGGTTTCAGCGTGGGTTAAACAGATATGGGCATCAAGCTCGCTCTTGACTATCGCAAGCTCGGAGAGAGGCACAATAATAAATCCCTGTAAAATCACTTTGCCCATATTTTATCCCTGAGTTGTGGATATTTATAATAATTGAAAATTGGCTTTCGGCATGTTAACGAGATAATATACCTCACAATATTTTTATTAAATGCAAAGATTGCCTGAGTCGTAAATACTATATAAATATGTAACTAATGTTTATTGGTTATATGTTTAATTATCATGGATTTAAACGATTCGGCACAAATGAATTAATTTCATGGTTCTAAAATGAATACTTTAATTCGGTTTTACATGTGGAAAACATCTCATTTTAGCTCAGACTTAATATCCATCCATGCTTTTTCAAGCACCTTTTGTGATTGTTCTTCAAGTGCAATACGATAGACATTTAAATCTTTAGTTGTACCGTCTTTTTTTACTGATTCAGAATACACATCTTTAATTAAAGATTTTATTATCTTAGAGTATTCTTTATTGGGGTCAAGCATTAGATGTATCTTTGTTCTGACAGAAATTAATTGGGAGTGATATTGATAAAACGATTCATTGTTTTGAAAATCATCATCCAAATGTTTCCTAACGGCAATCATTGCTGCTATGCTAATAAGATCAGATATGTTTTGTCGTAACTCATTTATCCATGCCTGCCTTAATTCTGCTTTTTTTGCTAGGTTTTGAGCCTGCTGATTTTGTCGGCTTATTCGGCCGACTAAGATAGAAGTAAAAATACTACCAATACCAATTAAACCGGTAATGATAATCATTGGCCAATCAGGAGAAATAGATAATAATATTTCGTGGTCACCACTTGATAATATTATTTTTTCTGCGTCCATTACTTTCCTCATAAGCTAAAGATAGGAGCTTACATTAAGTTATCACT
Organism: Aeromonas sp. 159; assembly: GCF_963862045.1. Taxonomy (NCBI): domain Bacteria; kingdom Pseudomonadati; phylum Pseudomonadota; class Gammaproteobacteria; order Aeromonadales; family Aeromonadaceae; genus Aeromonas; species Aeromonas sp. 159. The sequence continues at coordinate 4,815 of NZ_CAWLMI010000033.1, forward strand.
AATAAGTTGTATGTATTTCTAGTTTTCATTTGAGGTCGCTCATATTTTCTATTCGAAACGCTACCGCCCCCAAGTTACAGTTCCCGGTGTGCTGCTTTTAACCCATGTTCTGCGGATAACTCCCTTCTGACAGCGAATGCTCATGGTGTGGCTCCGGAAGCAGCTTTGTGCCGTGCCACCATGATACCGATTGAAGCCGGTGGTGGAAGGGCTGAGGGGCGATAATCAGTGCCGGATCAATAAATTAAAACAACTTGGGTGGCAAAAACCACAAGGCCCCCGAGGTCGGGGGCCTTGTGATAGGGCCATTACGGGCGAGGTTGAGCAGGGCAATGCCGATTAGGGCAGATCCAGGGTAAAGCGGGCGCCGCCGAGGGGGGATTCATCGACCCGGATCTGGCCGCCATAGCTGTGGACGATTTCGGTCACCACTGCCAGACCTATGCCCTGACCGGGTGAACTGTCTGCCCGCACGCCGCGCTGGAAGATCTGCTCCGATTTGGCCGGATCGATTCCCGGGCCATCATCTTCCACTTCGATACGCAGCCGCTCGAGATGGCGGCGCACCGTCACCTTCACTTCACTGATGGCAAATTTGCAGGCATTGTCGAGCAGGTTACCCATCAGCTCCATCAGGTCGCCCTGTTCGCCGTGGAAGAGGGCGTCATCGTCGAACTTGAAGTGGGTTTGCAGCTTTTTGTGGCGATAGACCTTGGTCAGGCTGGCCAGCAGTTTTTCAATCAGCGGTACCGGCTCGGTGCCCTTGCTGGCAAGGCGCTGGCGGCCGGTCACGGCCCGTCTGAGCTGATACTGGATCATCTGATCCATGGTGAGGATCTGCTCGTTGATGTTGTCGTGGATCTCCCGCCCCAGCTTCACTTCGCGGGTGGTGATCTGGATCAGCGCCAGCCGGGTTTTCAGGCTGTGAGCGAGATCGTTGAGGGCGTGCTGGTAGCGCTGGGTCTGCTGGCGTTCGTTCTCCAGCAGCTGGTTGATGGAGTCGGTCAGCGGGGCCAGCTCTCGCTCAAAATCGCTTGAGAGGTCATCGCGCTTGCCGGCCCGGATATCGTCGATCTGACGGGCGATGGTGCGCAGGGAGCTGAGGCTCCAGAAGGTGGTGAGCAGCAGCAGCCCGGCCAGCAGCATATAGGCGAGCAGTGCCTGTTTGGCGGTCTGGTAGAGGTAGGTGCGGGACTCTTCGTGGTAGCGTTTGGCCGAGTCGATCATCACCACGTAGTAGGCGGTGGTGCCGCTGCCGGGATTGCGGATAAACCGCAGGCTGTAGACGAAGTAGCTCTCGCCGTTCTTGATGGTGTGCTTCTTGAAGAAGTAGTCGAGATCCATCCCCCCCAGATACTTCATCAGATCGCCGCAGATGGTCTGTTTGGCCTTGATCACCTCCGGCATATGGAGGCTCGACCAGACCAGATCGCCATCGGCGCGGCAGATCAGGGTATCGAGGTTGCGATCCCCCGCACCACGGGATATCCGCCCCAGCTCGACGTTCGACCCCTTGTCATCCGGCTCGGTGGAGGAAAACAACTTGGCCAGGTTCTCCTGCATCCGGGCACTGGCCTTCTGGGTCTGCTCCTCGACGTGGCCGAGGTAGAGGGCGTAGACGGCAAACCCCATGATCAGCGCGATGACCAGCAGCGAGCTGAGCAGCAGTTTGATGTGCAGTGAGCTGCGGATCATCTTGATAGGGCGCGGCAGATGAAACTGCATCAGTTACAGGAGAGGTTGAAGATATAACCCTGACGCCGGATGGTGGAGATGGGTTGAATCGTCCCTTCCGGATCCAGCTTCTTGCGCAGGCGGCTCACCATCACTTCGATGGTGTTGGGGTCCCCTTCGCCATCGCCGTAGAGCTGGTCGAGCAGTTGCTGCTTGGAGACTACCTGACGGGCGTTGCGCATCAGGTACTCCAGAATGAGGTATTCAAAGCTGGTGAGCACCGCCACTTCACCGGCGATGGTCAGCTCCTTGCGGGAGAGATCCAGCTCGTAATCACCGGCTTTCACCCTGGGCGAGATAAAACCGGCGCTGCGGCGCACCAGCGCATTGAGTCGGGCCAGCAGCTCATCTTTCTGGAACGGTTTGACCAGATAGTCATCAGCACCCGCTTCCAGTCCTTCGACCTTGTCCTGCCAGTTGCCACGGGCGGTCAGCACAATGATGGGGAAGGGGATCTGCCGTTCGCGCAGTTGCCGGATCAGTTGCAGGCCGTCCATATCGGGCAGACCGAGGTCGATGATGGCCACATCAATGGGATAGTCGGCGGCGTAGTGCAGTGCAATCCCGGCCTGGTCGGTGCTGTAGACCTGATTGTCGGCTTCGGTCAGCAGAGAGGAGAGGTGGTGATTGAGCAGCTTGTCGTCTTCGACCAACAGAATTTTCATGATGTGAGCGGTCATAGGGATCCAGGCTGTCAATTAGAAAGTGTATGTCGCTTCGAGTCAATTCGAATCCTAATGCATCCCGGCTGTATCGGGACTGAATCAGCAGGACTTCAGAGTTCGCGCCAACTGGTCGTTTAACCATGGTCCGGGTTGTCGATGGCATGCTGGTCGGCAGTCATGTTGCGAAAGGTTTGATGTGATGAGAGAGATGGCCGGGAGGCTGCTGGCGCGACTGCAACAGCGTGAGCGCAGCGACCTCCTCTATATTGTCTGGCTCTGCTGGGGGGCAGCCTTGCTGCTCTACGTGCTGGGGTCGCCCTGTTTTCTGTGGCCAGTGGCGCCGATGCCGCTGGTTCTGCTTGTGTGGTTGGTGGAGAGAGTACGGATGTTTGGAAGAAACAAAGGTGGTGCGGCTACTGCGTCGGCGGGGGCCACCGTGATTGCAGCCGGTGCTTGCTTCAAGGGCGAGTTGCAGGTGGAGGGGGATCTGGAGGTGCGAGGTCAGGTCAATGGCACCATCCAGCTCATCGGTGGTGTGCTGCGCATCATGCAGGGCGGTAGCGTTGAGGGGGAGGTGAGTGCGCCCCACGTGATCATCAATGGTCTGCTGGAAGGCACCTGTACCTCCGCCGAGGTGGAGATCCTGGAGAGCGGCAAGATGCAGGGGATCTTCAAGGGGGGCAGTCTCTCCATCTGCAAGGGCGGCAACTTTGTTGGCCAGTCCCAGCCCACCGTGGCCGGCAAGGCCGATCCTGTGTTGCAAGCCTTGTCTGAAAACAGTGCGTCCGGGAGCAAGCAGCCGGAGAGCAAGAGCAATGTGAAAAAGCTGCCGCACGAGCCGAAAGGCAAGCCGACCGAGGAGCTGGCCAAGCAGGCGTGATGTCGTTTGCCAGCGGTGCAGATGACGGTTGTTCAGGAAAACAGAGAGGGGGCCACGATGGCCCCCTCTGCATTTCCCCGTTACCCGTTAGCTGCGGCGCGGCGGCAGCATATTGGTGAGGGTGTTGTCTTTGAGAATATGGTGGTGATAGAGGGCCGCCACCGTGTGCAGGCCGATCAGGGCGTAACCGATATTGCCCAGCGTCTCGTGCACCTCCTTGATCAGCCCCTTGAGATCCGGACTGGGGGAGAGCAGGGCAGGCAGCTCAAGCCCGAAGAAGGGGATGGGCTTGCCCGCGGCGCTCAGCAGCAGCCAGCCAAACAGCGGGGTCAGAATAAGAAAACCGTAGAGGGCGAGGTGGGCCAGTTTTGCCAGCTTGTGCATGAGCGGGGAGAGCTCGGGCACGATACGGGGCGTCGGGCTCATCCAGCGCAGTGCCAGTCTGACAAACACCAGGGCGAAGATGAGCAGCCCCAGCATAAAGTGCCACTCCTTCATCAGATCCCGACCCGGGTCCCCTTTGGGGAAAATATCGCGAAATTCGATCAGGGCGTAGACGGCGATCATGGCCCACAGGGTCAGCCAGTGCAGCCCGATATTCAGGGTGCCATAACGTTGTTCACTGTTCATCAGCATAGGTTTGTTCCTTCGAAGTGCTGTCACATCCGTGTGGCATCCCCGCACTCAAACGTGTCGGGGCCAGGCCAGATCCTTTGGTGGCAACAGCAGAGCTACCATGCTTGCCATACATCGATAGCCTGCCGCTGGCATCAGTCAGAGAGGAGATGCCCTCTGCTGTCTGCATGGTATCACTGGCAACCGGGTGGATAGTCTGATCAATGCCACACAATTTACAGGCTCATTAAGCCCCTTGTGACGTGAAGAAGGCGTGAAATAGCATCAGTGATGTCAGCCCGCCAAGGTTCAGGCGGGCTCGATGGCCAGCACCACGCAATCCGGCTCGCTGATGCGAAAACGGACGTTGCAGTCAAACAGCCGCACCCCGTACTCCTTCTCATCGGGCTTGCCCTTCTTGTAGGCGGGGCGCGGATCTTGTGCCAGCACTTCGCTCACCAGCTGGCGCAGCTCGGGGTGGGCCTTGAGCCAGGGTTGCAACTGCTGCTCGGCCTCGGCACTGAAGCTCACCGCCAGCGGCGGGGTGGGGGCGTCGGGGGCAAAACCACCACGGGCATCCGGCAGGCTGTCGGCATAGGGAATGTAGGGTTTGATATCGACGATGGGGGTGCCATCGAGCAGATCCACCGCCCCCAGCTCCAGCCACAGCTTGCCCCGCTCACGGCCGATCCCGTGCAGCTCGACCACCGAGAGACCTAGCGGATTGGGGCGGAAGGTGGAGCGAGTGGCAAAGACGCCGACCCGCTCGTTGCCGCCAAGGCGCGGCGGGCGCACCGTCGGGTGCCAGCCCTGCGCCATGGTCTGATGAAACACGAAGCTGAGCCACAGATGGGAGAACTGCTCGATGCCGCGCAGCACATCCGGCTGATCGTAAGGGGGGAGCAGCTCGAGGCGGGCGCGGGCCGATTTGACCAGACCGGGCTGGCGGGGGATGGCGAACTTCTCCTTGTAGGGAGAGCGGATGATCCCGAGGGTGTCGATTTCGAACTTCATGGCGGATCCTGACTGAAAACCCCGGCAATTTAGCACAGGCAGCCCCAAAACGCAGGCTTGGCCTCGATACGCCCTTTTCTGCGGCGCTGCCGTGATCCCTGTCCCATCCCGGCCTGTCGGGGGCTGTGCCCGCGCGCCAAGTTGCGTAGGGTGGAGGCAACTGGCGTGTCAGGATGAAATGTGTGCACTCGCGCCGAAGGGGGAGGGAGAGGGATGAAACTGCTGATTATCGGTGGCACCGGCTTTTTGGGGCGCCACCTCACCGCGCTGGCGCTGGATTGGGGCCATGAAGTGACGCTGTTCAACCGTGGCCTGCACCAGCATCCGGACTGGCGCGATCTGGTGCAGCTCACCGGCGACAGGGACAAGAGCCTGATCGCCCTGCAAGGGGCCAGTTTGCAGTGGGATCTCGTCATCGATACCTGCTGCTATCGCCCTGAGCAGGCGGCGAGCCTCTCGGCAGCTTTGCTCGGGCGCTGCGCGCGGCTGATCTTTATCTCCACCATCAGCGTCTATCGCGATTTCTCAATGCCCGGGATGGATGAGTCGGCGCCGCTGCATGCTATCCCCGAAGGTGAAATGCCCACTGACTATGGCCCCCTTAAGGTGTTGTGCGAGCAGGAGTATCGCGCCCGCTGGGGCGAGCGGCTTTGCATCCTGCGCCCGGGCGTACTGTGTGGCCCCCATGATCCTACCGGGCGCATGGCCTGGTGGATTAAGCGGGTGCAGCAGGGCGGGCCCTGGTTGTTGCCGGGCAGTGGTGAGGATCGCTTGCAGTATCTCGATGTGCGCGACTGTGTCGAGTTTGTGTTGCGCGCGGCCGAGCAGCAGTTGGGGGGCACATTCAACTTGCTCAAATCCGGTATTACCCTGAGTGACTGGCTGGAGCGGCTGAGCGCCCGGTTGCAGCCCGCCCGCCCCATCCAGCCCGAGTGGCTGCCCTGGTCCACCCTGATGGCAGCCGGAATCGAGCCCTGGCAGAGCTATCCCACCCTGCTGCCCTGCGCGCAGGCGGAGTTTGCCGGTTACGGCTCTATAAGCGCCGAGGCGGCCATCGTCCACGGGTTGAACTTCCGGCCGCTGGAAGAGACCGCCGCCGACCTTGCCCATTGGCTGGCCATCGAGCCTGCCGCCGGGGTGGCGGAACATGCCATGACTCAGGCCGAGGAGACTTCGCTGCGGCAGCAGTTGCTGGAACCCAGTCTGCAATAGGAGAGGTGCATCGAGCCGCTGCTACCGAGCGTGGCGCGGCAGGTGTGAATACAACGAGAGAGGGCATCCCGCGGGATGCCCTCTCTGTCTATCCATGCCTGATGGTTGCCGAATACAGGCTGACGCGATTCCCCATCACATCGCTGTCGCTCACCGAGTTAGCGAATGGCGGCCCCCGCGGCTACCAGCAGCTCTTTCAAAATGGTGCGATGGCAGCGGGACTCCTGCTCGCAGTAGCAACCGACCGAGAGGTTGGTGGTGTGGGAGAGGGCGGCCAGCAACGCCAGATCATGCCTGGCGGCAGGTTGCGCCATCTCGGCCTTGTACTGTTTGCCAAACGCTGCCCACTGGGCGGGCGTCTCGGCTGCCTGCCCCAACTTCATGGTCTCGCTGCTGGGGGCCAGGTTGGGGAACCAGACATCGTACCAATGCTGGCTGGCAAATTCGCTCTTGGGTATGCCGCGGGGCGGGCGGCGCACCGTGCCGATCCGCAGCCCCTCATCGGGCAGGCGCGGGCTGCCAAGGCGAACGATAGCGAGGGCCATGACAGTGAGTTACTTCTCTTCGGCCACTTTCAGCGCCTGCCCGTAGCAGATCACCTGTTTCAGGCAGCCCGGGGTGTCGCTGAACTCGGCACACTTGTCGATGGTGACGCCGTTGCCACCCATGTCGGCTGCGCGGCGGCGGGCCAGGGTGCGCGCTTCACCGGCGTTGGGTACCGGCTGGTTGGCATCGGCCTGGCAGGATTCACCCTCGATGGTGCCGAGGTAGAGGTAGTTGAGGTCAGCCAGCTCATCTTGTTCATAGATGCGCACGCTACCGGGTTTGAAGTATTCGTCGAAGTTCTCTTTATCCAGATTGCTGTTGAAGGCGTAGTTGGCACAGCCGGAGGCAATCAGGGGCATCATCAGGATCAGGCGTTTCATCGTCTCGTATCTTGTGTCGGTGATGAGGACAGTAGAAATGCGCAGGCGCTCCATGTCGGCATCTTGTTGAATAATGAGGGGGACATTATAGGGGCCAGCCGCCTGCGGCGACCAGCCCCGTTTTGCGCCCGGTTGTCAGGGTGTGACCCCCATCAGCCTGATATCAAACCGGAGCCAGTCGCTGATAGAGGCTGCGGTAGTAATCATCCGCCAGCAGCTCGTTGTGAGGGGCGCAGAGGCGGATCTGTCCCTCTTCCATCAGGGCAATCCGGTCCATCTGCTCCATCCCCAGCAGACGGTGGGAGATGAGCAGCAAGGTGCGATCAGCCCCGAGCCGGAACAGCAGATCCATGATCTCCCGCTCGGTCTGGCTGTCGAGCCCTTCGGTCGGTTCGTCCAGCAGCCAGAGCGGCGCATCGTGCAGCAGGGCGCGGGCGATGCCGATACGGCGACGCTCACCACCTGAGAGGGGGCGGCCGCCGTCACCGAGCCAGGCGTCAAGGCCCGCCTCATCTTCCAGCAGATTGGCCAGTCCGACCTGAGTCAGTACCGCAATCAGCTGCTCGTCAGTGGCGGTCGGGGCGGCCAGTTTGAGGTTGCCCCGCAAGGTATCGGCAAACAGATGCACCCGCTGGCTCACCACCGAGATGGAGGCGCGCAGCGCCCCTTCGCTGTAGTCGGTGAGCGGCTTGCCACCCAGCAGGATCTTGCCAGCCTGCGGGCTCCACTCACGGGTCAGCAGCCCCATCAGGGTCGATTTGCCGCAGCCGGTCTGGCCCAGCAGCGCCAGCTTCTCACCGGCGTGCAGCTGCAGGGTGCAGCCACGCAGCACCGGCTGGGGGTTGCCGGGGTAGCCAAAATAGAGGTCATTGATCTGCAGCGCGCCAGCGGTGGCGTGGGTCTGTTCGTCGCCCCACACGGGGGCTTTTGCCTCTTGCAGGATCTCGTTCAGGCGGCGTGCCGAGGTGAGGCTGGTGGAGAGGTGCTGGAAAGCACCCGCCAGTGGCATCAGTGCCTCGAAGCTTGCCAGGGTGGCAAAGACCATCAGTGCGGTAATGGGGTCGGGCGCAGCGCCCGCTACTCCATGACCGGCCAGCCAGAGCATCAGGGTCAGGGTCCAGCCGCTCAGCAGTTGCGCCGAGAAGTTGGCCAGCCCGCTTACCTTGGCCATGCGGGCCTGCGCGGCGAGCAGCGCCTGCTCGGCTTGTTGCAGCTCAACCAGCGCCTTGGGGGCGGCGGCAAACATCTGCAGTTCGGCCTGACCATCCAGATAGTCCACCATCCGGGTACGCAGGGTCGATTTTTCGGCAATCAGCGCCTGACCGGGGCGACGGCCGAGGAAGTAGAACACCAGCGGCAGGGCGATCATGCCAAACAGCAGAATGGCACCCAGGGTGAGGGCGAGGCGACTGTCGAAAAACGACAGGAAGAAGACCAGTCCGGCGGTGCTGAGCAGGGCCGCGCCTATGGGGGTGATCAGCCGCAGATAGACGTGGTCCATCGCATCGATGTCGGCCACCAGCCGGTTGAGCAGATCCGCCTGACGGAAACCGGCCAGAGTACCGGTGGAGAGCGGCGAGAGTTTCTGCCAGAACCAGACCCGTAGTCGGGTCAGTACCCTGAAGGTGGCGTCGTGGCTCACTACCCGCTCACCCCAGCGACCGGCTGTGCGGACGATGGAGAAGAAGCGCACCCCGCCCGCGGGGGTCATGTAGTTAAAGGCATGGGTCGTCGCAACGGTCATCCCCGCCACGGCGGCGGCGGAGAGGAACCAGCCGGAGAGGGAGAGCAGCCCCATGCCGGCGGCTAGGGTCACCAGCGCCAGCAGCAAACCAATGGTGAGGCTGAGCCAGTGTTGGCGATAGAGGCGCAGAAACGGCAACAGATCACTCATCGAGAGAACCTCCGGAACGTTGGGAGAGCAGGCGGGCAAAAAGCCCCTGCCCAGAACTAAGTTGCTGGAAGCTGCCTTGCTCCACCAGCTGGCCGCGGGCCAGCACCATTATCTTGTCCATCTTGGTAAGCTGGTCGAGGCGGTGGGTGATCATCAGCAGGGTCTGGCCAGCCATCGCCTGCTCAAGGGTGCTCATGATGGCGCGTTCGGAGTGGCGATCCAGACTGGCGGTCGGTTCATCGAGCACCATCAGCTGGGTTGATTTGAGCAGGGTGCGCGCCAGGGCGAGGCGCTGGGCCTGACCGACCGAGAGGCCGCCAGCCTGATCGCCGACCGGATAGTCGAGCCCCTTTTCCATGGCAAATTCCCACGCCTGCGCCTGTTTCAGGGCATCTTCCAGCTCGGCATCGCTGGCCGTTGGCTTGGCCAGCAGCAGGTTGTCGCGCAAGGAGGCGTGGAACAGCTGCGGGTTTTGCGAGAGCCAGCCCAGTTGCAGGCGCCATTGGCTCATGTCAAGGGTGGCAAGCTCCTGCCCGTTGACCTTGAGCTCGCCACGATAGGGAGCAAAGCCGAGCAGGGCGTTGACCAGCGAGCTCTTGCCTGCGCCGCTGACGCCGATGAGGGCGGTGCGCGAACCGGCTTCCAGGGTGAAGTCGATGGGGCCGACCAGCACCTTGCCTTCGGCGCTCAGCACTTCAAGGGCTTTGGCTTCTACCTTGACCGGGCTGTCGGCATGGAACGGCGCTGTGCCTGCGGCCGGCTCGCTCACCTCGGCTTCGAGGAATTCAAGCAGCTGCTCGGCAGCGCCGATAGCCTGCGCCTTGGCGTGGTAGTGGGCACCCAGTTCTCGCAGCGGGGCGTAGAACTCGGGAGCGAGAAACAGCACGAACAGGCCGGTAAAGAGGGTGACCTTGACCCCATAGCTACCAAAGTTCAGATGGTCGATATAAGAGAAGCCGAAGTAGACTGCGACCAGCGCTACCGAGATGGCGGCGAAGAACTCCAGCACGGCGGTGCTCAAAAACGCCAGGCGCAGCACCTCCATGGTGCGTTCGCGAAAATCTTCCGAGGCGTCGCGAATGGCGTCACCTTCTGCCTGGGTACGCATAAAGAGTTGCAGGGTACGCAGCCCCTTCAGGCGATCGAGGAAGTGGCCGGAGAGACGGGCCAGCGCCTGAAAATTGCGGCGGTTGGCATCGGCGGCGCCCACACCCACCAGGATCATAAAGATGGGGATGAGGGGGGCAGTGCCCAGCAGGATCAGACCAGCCGCCCAGTTGACCGGGAACACGGCCACCAGAATGACCACCGGAATAAAGACGGCGATGGCCATCTGCGGCAGATAGCGGGAGAAGAAATCCTGCATGTTTTCAATCTGTTCCAGCAACAGGCTGGCCCAGCTACCGGCCGGACGGCGCTGGATATAGGCAGGGCCGAGGCGACTCAAGCGAGTGAGCACCAGCTGGCGGATGGTCTGGCGCACCGCGCTGCCCGCCTTGAAACTGGCCACTTCGCGGCCATAGGCCAGCGCCGCCTTGCCAAGCGTCACCAGCAGCAGGGTAATAAAGAGCGTGATGGATTGCTCAGGCGTTGAGCCTTCGATGATAAAGCCGTGCAACAGGGTCGCCAGCAGCCAGGCTTGCGCCACCATCAGAATGCCCTGGCCAAGGCCAAAAGCGATGGATATCGTGATCCAGCGGCGACCGTGACTCGATTGCTTGCGCAACCAGCCATAGAGACGTTTTTGCGTTTTTTTATCCATTACCACCATCCTCGCGTCGAGTGGCGCAAGACTATCCTTGCCGTTTGGCCTTGGCAACCTTGTAAATTATCTGTGTTGAAAATGTTTGATGGAAAAAGCAACCGTCTGTTCAATCCTTGTCCGAACAGATTGATTTATTGAAAAAAGTGGCAAAGGCGCCATTGCGCTCGGCGGCAAAATGCATATAGTAGGAGCCCTGACGCGGGTGTAGTTCAATGGTAGAACGGTAGCTTCCCAAGCTGCATACGTGGGTTCGATTCCCATCACCCGCTCCAAATTTCAGATGCCAGCGGGCATCGTATAATGGCTATTACCTCAGCCTTCCAAGCTGATGATGCGGGTTCGATTCCCGCTGCCCGCTCCAGCTTCAAAACAAAAAGCCCACTCCTGCGAGTGGGCTTTTTGTTTTTCATCTGTCTTGTGCGCCGTTCGACGTCACGCTCACGGTTTCTCAGCTTTTAAGGCAAATTGCAGAGACAGAAAAGGCGCCCGAGGCGCCTTTTCAGATCAACAGCGTAGCGGGAGCTTATTCCTGTTCCAGCTCACCACAGAAACGGTAGCCTTCGCCGTGGATGGTGGCGATGATCTCCGGAGTATCGTTAACGCTTTCGAAGTGTTTGCGAATGCGACGGATGGTCACATCGACGGTACGGTCGTGTGGCTTGAGCTCACGGCCGGTCATCTTCTTCAGCAGCTCGGCACGGGTCTGGATCTGGCCCGGGTTTTCGCAGAAGTGCAGCATGGCGCGGAACTCGGAGCGCGGCAGCTTGAACATGTCGCCAGTCGGGCTGACCAGTGCGCGGCTGTTGATATCCAGCGCCCAGCCGTTGAAGAGGTAGCGCTCAACCAGCTTCTTCTCTTCGCCACCGGCAGCCACGTTCATGGTGCGGCTCAGCAGGTTGCGGGCACGGATAGTCAGCTCGCGCGGGTTGAACGGCTTGGTGATGTAATCATCGGCGCCGATCTCCAGACCCAGGATCTTGTCCACTTCGTTGTCACGACCGGTCAGGAACATCAGGGCGATGTTGTCGTTCTCACGCAGCTCACGGGCCAGCAGCAGGCCGTTCTTGCCCGGCAGGTTGATGTCCATGATCACCAGATTGATGGTGTGGGAAGTGAGGGCCTGGTGCATTTCGTCGCCGTTGTTGGCTTCGAGCACGATGTAGCCTTCGGCTTCAAAAATGCTTTTCAGGGTATTGCGTGTGACCAGCTCGTCTTCGACGATCAGAATGTGTGGTGTTTGCATGAGTATTCCCAGATTCTTATCAGTTAATTATCTTAAATTTAACACTCTTTGGCGTTTCAAACCGATTTCCTGACTGATCCTGAAAATTTATTACGTCATCCTGGGTATGAGAGTCAGGTCGGAATATCGCGAATTAGGCATCAGTACCGGCAAGTATCCCTGTGCCACTTATAGGTTCCCGACAAGTCTGGTCGAGCAGAGCCTGGAAAGGTCGTCCATTACGAAAGTGGCCGCATTTTATCAGTTAACAGGAGCATAACAACACTCTTTGCCATCAGATAGCAACTTTTTAACTCTGATTTGATATAGGTCAAACCCTGGTACAGCTGCATCATACTTGGCCTGAACCGGGTTTTCGCCCCTACAAAATGTAATGGAATGTAACATGTGATTGACATGAATTTGTGGGAAAACTACAAGAAAATCTGCTTTATCGCGCCATTTGAGCCACCAGACTGGTCTGCTTTTGCCATCATCACAGCCTGGAATCCGGCCAGCCAGTGGGTCACAGAACGACGCAATATGCGGCGGGAACGGGCGATGTGGCGCCATCTGACCGTGGGTTTGCAGGTGCCCGTGGTGGGGCCGTTTTGGGGATCTGACCTGGACGAACGCTGGCAGGAGTCATCGCTGGCGGTGGCGTTATCCCTGCCACAAGCCCGTCAGCTGGCTGTTCGTTTTGGCCAGAACGCCATCTACTGGGTGGAGGATGGCCAGCTCTGGCTGACACCAGTATTGACGGATAAATCAGCAGTTTATCTGGGCAATATTGAATCCTTCTGGATTGCCAGAAACCTTGCCTGATGAAAGAATGAACACCTTCATGCATCTGAAAGGAATCAAATCATGCTGGATCTCCTGCCCGACCTCTGCGATCAACACGGCGACTTGCTGCAAGTGGCCGACCCGGTGTTTCAGGATTTTGGCGGCAAGGCCCTCTTTTATGGTCGCGCCGTAACGCTCTCCTGTTATGAAGACAACAGTCTGGTGCGGGATCTGGTGACCCGCCCCGGTCACGGCAAGGTGATGGTGATCGACGGCGGCGGTTCGCTGCGCCGTGCGCTGCTTGGCGATCAACTGGCGATCAAGGCGGTGGAGCAGGGGTGGGAGGGGATCCTGATCCACGGCGCGGCGCGGGATGTGGGCACCCTGGCGACACTGGCACTCGGGGTCAAGGCGCTGGCGGCCTGTCCGGTCAAGACCGAGAAGCGGGGATTGGGAGAGCTGGGGGCCGTGGTCAGCTTTGCCGGGGTGACCATCCACGAAGGGGATTACGTCTATGCGGATCGCAACGGTGTGGTGGTGAGTGCCACGCCGCTGATCTGATTCAGAAGTTGAAACCGACCCCCAGGCTCAGCGCCTGATCGGCTGTGATGGCGCTGACCCCGTAGTTGGCGGTGAGGGAGAGTCTGGGGGTCAGCAGCAGGCTGGAGTTGAGCTCCAGCAGGGTGCTGGCCTTGTTGAGATCGAGATGTTTGATCTGGCTGCCGATATTGAATGCCGGAGAGAGCTGGTAGCGTACCCCCGAACTCATATTGAAACCGGATGTGCGATTCTGATCCGCCACTGCCGGGCCCGCTTCCATAAAGAGGGTTACATCATCCACCACCGGATATTGATAGCCGCTATTGACCAGCCAGAGATCAAAACTGTCGCTGTGATGGCTATGGCCATTGAGCAACACACCCGAGTAACTTTTGACATAGAGAGACGGGTTGGATTGCGGCTGAACCACTGCCCAGTCGGCGGCCTGAACAGCCATGCTGGCGCAGGTTGCAAGCAGTGTGATGATGAGTGATTTGACCATTCGTTTCCCCTCCCTGGGTCCGGAACTGAGCCTAAGCATGGCACATGCCAGCTGGTAGTAAAGTGAAGGGAGATCACAATAAAATCCTTTGGCATGGGCGCCAGCCATGTTAAACAGGCTGCCGTATTGATGGCTCTAATCATTAAGAGGTGAATCCATGAACAAGAAACTGACTCTGCTGGCCGCGCTGGCACTGGGAGGCTGCGCAATGGCAACAGGTTCCAGCATGGCTCAACTGCAAGCATCCAGCTGGCAGCTGCAAGGCGCCACCGGCGATACCTTCACCCTGCAAGTGGTCGACGGCAAGGTGGCGGGCAAGGGCGGCTGCAACCGCTATTTTGGCGGCATCACCAAGCAGGGTGACGGTGTCTTGACGCTGGGCGCCATGGGCTCCACTCGCATGATGTGCATCGGCGACGCCATGAACAAAGAGACCGAGTTCCTGCAAAAGCTGGAGAAGGTGGCAACCTACTCCATCAACGGCAACCAGCTGACTCTGAGCGATGCCAACAAGGCAGCCCTGCTCACCTTTCACGCTGTGCCTGCTGCCAAATAAGGCACGCGTTCGTCTGATTGCCCCGACAGCTCTGACTGTCTGATACGCCCTCCGTCTGGAGGGCGTCTGTTTATCTGCGGCGAGCCCTGTTTGCTCGTCCGCGACTGTTGTTCACTCGTCGATTCTCCAGTCAGCCTGGTTTGATGCCAGAACCTCGTATCTTCGCTTCGGTACGTATCTTGATCATTTCAATGATTCTTGTATAGTTGAAGTGAAAGGTCACACCAAGGGGAATGAAGATGAACAAAGAGATGGCCACCAAGGTCTTTGAATCGCTGGCATCCGGCATCCGGCTCGATGTATGGCGGCTGCTGGTGAAGGCCGGGCTGGAGGGGCGGGTCGCCGGTGAACTGGCCAGCGAGCTCGATATTGCCCCCAATACCCTCTCGTTTCACCTCAAGGCGATGCTCAACACCGGTCTGCTGTCGGTGGAGCAGGAGGGGCGCTTTCTGCGCTACCGCGCCAATATTCCCCTGATGCTGGATGTGATCGCCTACCTTACCGAGGAGTGCTGCGCCGGTCATCCCGAGGCCTGCGGTGTGATGCGTGCCGAGTCAGCCTGCTCCCCCCATGTTCTGCCTGCGCAGCCCTGCTGCAACAAGGAGTAATGTCATGTCCTCCATTCAGATTTTTGATCCCGCCCTCTGCTGTTCCAGCGGTGTCTGCGGTACCGAGGTTGATCAGGCACTGGTCACCTTCGCAGCCGACCTTGCCTGGGCCAAGGAGCAGGGAGTGGCCATCGAGCGTTTCAATCTGGCCCAGCAGCCGATGCAATTTGCCGAGACACCTGCCGTCAGCGCTTTTCTGACCCATGCCGGGGAGGAGGGGTTGCCGCTGGTGCTGGTGGAGGGACAGGTGGTGTTGACCGGCCGTTATCCGAGCCGCAGCGAGCTGGCCCGTTATGCCGGGCTACCTGCGCCGCAAGCGGCTATCAAGGGGATCGTCAAGGGTGGCTGCTGCTCTGGCAGCGGTTGCTGCTGAGTCGCGACGCACCATTCGGGAGAGGCTATGTATCATTTTCTGACCAATCCACCGCCGTTTCTCTTTTTCACCGGCAAGGGCGGGGTGGGCAAGACCTCGCTGGCCTGCGCCAGTGCGGTGGCGCTCTGTGATATTGGCAAGCGGGTGCTGCTGGTGAGCACAGATCCTGCCTCCAACGTGGGGCAGGTGTTTGCCACCGAGATCGGCAATCGCGTCACCGCCATCGCCCCTGTGCCCGGTTTGTCGGCGCTAGAGATAGATCCCCCCGCGGCGGCCAAAGCCTATCGGGAGCGGATCGTCGGGCCGGTGCGCGGCAAGTTGCCCGAGAGCGTAGTGCGCAGCATCGAGGAGCAGCTCTCCGGCGCCTGCACCACCGAGATCGCCGCCTTTGACGAATTCACCGCCCTGCTGACCGACCAAACACTGCTGGCCGAGTATGACCACATCGTCTTTGATACGGCTCCAACCGGTCACACCATCCGGCTGCTGCAACTGCCGGGCGCCTGGAGCGAATTTCTGGAGCAAGGCAAGGGGGATGCCTCCTGCCTTGGCCCGCTGGCGGGGCTGGAGAAGCAGCGCAGCCAGTATGCCGACGCGGTCGCCGCCCTGGCTGATGCCACTCGCACCCGCTTGGTGCTGGTGGCGCGCGCCCAGCAATCCACTCTGCGGGAAGTGGCCCGCACCCACGAGGAGCTGGCCGCCATCGGCTTGTTGAATCAGCAACTGGTGATCAATGGCCTCTTCCCCGAAGGCGCCATTGCCGGAGATCCGCTGGCAATGGCGCTCTGGCAGCGTGAGCAACAGGCTCTTGTAAAGATGCCGCAGGGGATAAAGGGGCTGGCGCAGGATCATATCCCGCTGCTGGCCACCAATCTGGTGGGGGTCGACAGTTTGCGGCTGTTGCTGCAAGCAGAGGGAACAGCCGCCGAATCCCCGACAGTACAGTCCACTGTCAAGCAAGCCCAGCCCGAGTTGAGTTCGCTGGTAGACAAGCTGGCCGCCGACGGTCACGGCCTCATCATGCTGATGGGCAAGGGCGGGGTGGGCAAAACCACGCTGGCGGCCGCCGTGGCGGTGGAGCTGGCTAGCCGCGGCCTGCCGGTGCACCTCACCACCTCGGATCCTGCCGCGCACCTGAGCGAGACGCTGGCAGGTAGCTTGCCCCATCTTGAGGTGAGTCGCATCGACCCCCACGCCGAGACCGAGCGGTACCGCGCCCAGGTGCTGGCCACCAAGGGGGCTGCGCTGGACGAGCAGGGGCGGGCACTGCTGGAGGAGGACTTGCGCTCCCCTTGTACCGAGGAGATCGCTGTGTTTCAGGCCTTCTCGCGCATCATTCGCGAGGCGGGCAAGCGCTTCGTGGTGATGGATACCGCCCCCACCGGCCACACCCTGCTGCTGCTTGACGCCACCGGCGCCTACCACAGGGAGATCGCTCGCCAGATGGGAAACAAGGGGCTGCACTTCACCACCCCCATGATGCAGTTGCAGGATCCCAAGCAGACCAAGGTACTGATTGTGACGTTGCCCGAGCCGACGCCGGTACAGGAGGCGGCCAATCTGCAGGCCGATCTGCGCCGGGCTGGTATCGAGCCCTGGGGCTGGCTCATCAACCACAGCTTGCAGCAAGCCGCGGTCAGCTCACCGCTGCTGCAACTGCGGGCCGAGCGCCAGTTGCCCCATATCGAGGCGGTCGAGCAGCAACATGCCAGCCGCTACGCCGTGGTGCCGCTGCTCGCCGAGGAGCCGGTGGGGCCCGATGCCCTGCGCCGTCTCTGCCAGCACCATTGAGTCGCCGCCCCGGCCTGCTGCCGGGGCGGCTTGAATATGCCGTTACTTGTTATAAACCCGTGTTTTGAACCAATAGAAGATGCGAAATTGCGTCGCATCGGGAGCTGTGATGTCTGCAACATGTGATGCCAAGGCCGTGCCTGCCATCGGCTTTTTTGAACGTTATCTGACCGCCTGGGTCGCCCTCTGCATTCTGGTGGGTATTGGGCTTGGGCAGGGGTTGCCGGATCTCTTCAAGGCGATCGGTGCCATGGAGGTGGCCAAGGTCAACCTGCCGGTGGGGCTGCTGATCTGGGTGATGATCATCCCCATGCTGCTCAAGATCGATTTTGGCGCCCTGCATCAGGTGAAGGGCCACATGAAGGGTATTGGGGTCACCCTCTTTATCAACTGGCTGGTCAAACCCTTCTCCATGGCCTTCCTCGGCTGGCTCTTTATCCGCGTGCTGTTTGCTGACTGGCTGCCGGCGGATCAACTCGACAGCTATGTGGCGGGGCTGATCCTGCTGGCGGCGGCCCCCTGCACCGCCATGGTGTTTGTCTGGAGTCGCCTCACCAACGGCGATCCCTACTTCACCCTGTCGCAGGTGGCGGTGAACGACCTCATCATGGTGTTTGCCTTCGCACCGCTGGTGGCGCTGCTGCTCGGGGTCTCCAGCATCATAGTGCCGTGGGATACCCTGCTCACCTCTGTGGTGCTCTATATCGTCATCCCGGTCATCATCGCCCAGCTGCTGCGCAAGGCCTTGCTCAAAAAGGGGGAGGCCCATTTTGACGGCGTCATGACCCGCATCCAGCCCTGGTCGGTGGCGGCCCTGCTGCTCACTCTGGTGCTGCTGTTCGCCTTCCAGGGCAACGCCATTATCGAGCAGCCGCTGGTCATCGCCCTGTTGGCGGTGCCGATCCTGATCCAGGTGCTGTTCAACTCCGGGCTGGCTTACTGGCTCAACCGCAAGGTGGGGGAGAAGCACTCGGTTGCCTGTCCTTCCGCCCTGATCGGCGCCTCCAACTTCTTTGAGCTGGCGGTGGCCGCCGCCATCAGCCTGTTCGGCTTTCACTCCGGCGCGGCGCTCGCCACCGTGGTCGGGGTGCTGATCGAGGTGCCGGTCATGCTGCTGGTGGTGCGGGTGGTTAACGCCAGCAAACCCTGGTACGAAGCGGGGCTGGGCCGTTAACTGATGGCCGCTAACAGCTGGCCGCGAACTGATGCTATCGATTTTCTATTCACTTGATTAATGAGAGACACGCAAATGAGTGCAATCACCATCTATCACAACCCGGAATGTGGTACCTCCCGCAACACCCTGGAGCTGATCCGCAACAGCGGCGTGGAGCCCACAGTCATCCACTATCTGGAGACGCCCCCCTCCCGTGACCAGCTGGTGGCGCTGATTGCCGCCATGGCCATGCCGGTACGCGATCTGCTGCGCAAGAACGTGCCCCCCTACGAGGCGCTCGGGCTGGCGGAAGATCGTTTCAGCGATGATGAACTGATCGATGCCATGCTGGCCCACCCCATCCTCATCAACCGCCCCATCGTGGTCACGCCGCTTGGCACCAAACTGTGCCGTCCGTCGGAAGTGGTGCTCGATATACTGCCCGATCAGCAAAAAGGGGCCTTCGCCAAGGAGGATGGCGAGCAGGTGGTGGACGCGAGCGGCAAGCGCCTCAAGTAATCATCTGAACGCTCAAGTACGGATTGAAACAGGGCCAGCGTCACGCTGGCCCTGTTTCGTTGTGTGAACAAGTTGAAAAAGTTACTCCGGCCAATCGTTTTACCGCTTTTTCTGTGACGATGATCACTGTACCATCGCCGCCCGACCTGCCACCCGGCCGCATCTCCCCCTGCGACGGCGCTGGCGTCACCCGATACATGCTGTCACCCGGAACGTGAATGACCCCAGGATGGGACCCGCCACTAACCTGTAGGTTTGTGGTCTGCGTGTCGCGTGGGTCGGCACCTCTTCCGCCGGATCGCCCGCGACGCCTGTCTGCAGACTTGCCATATGAAACTCCTCTCTTCATAGGTGCAAGATGACACTGTTATTGAGTCTGGTCGGTATGCTGGCCCTGATGTTTATCGCCTGGCTGGCGAGTGAAAACCGCCGAGCCATCCGCTGGCGAACCGTGCTGGGTGCGCTCACCCTGCAAACCGGTTTTGCTGCCCTGGTGCTCTATTTCCCCCCCGGACAAATCATGCTCGGTGCCATGAGCAATGGCGTCTCCGCCCTGCTCGGCTTTGCCGACAGCGGCATCCGTTTCGTGTTTGGCGATCTCGCCAGCAACGGCTTTATCTTCGCCGTGCGGGTGCTGCCGCTGGTGATCTTTATCAGCGCGCTGATCGCCGTGCTCTACCACTTCGGCATCATGCAGTGGGTGATCCGGGTGCTGGGCGGCGCCATTCACCGCCTGCTCGGCACCAGCCGCGCCGAGTCGCTGGTGGCCACCGGCAATATCTTCCTGTCGCAAGGGGAGTCGCCGCTGCTTATTCGTCCCTTCCTCGCCGGTATGACCCGCTCCGAACTCTTTGCGGTGATGACCTGCGGTATGGCCTCGGTGGCGGGCTCGGTGCTGGGCGGTTACGCCGGTCTGGGTGTGGATCTGAAATACCTCATCGCCGCCTCCTTTATGGCGGCGCCGGGTGGCCTCTTGATGGCCAAACTGCTGGTGCCGGAGCAGCAGCAGGTGAGCGATCAGACCGAGATCACCCTCGACAAGAGCGACTACAGCAACGCCATCGATGCGCTGGCGGGCGGTGCCATGGGCGGCATGAAGATTGCCGTGGCCATCGGCACCATCCTGCTCGCCTTCGTCAGCGTCATCACTATGATCAACGCCGGTCTCACCACCGTCGGCGAGTGGTTCGGTGTGGCCGGACTCTCCTTGCAGCAACTGCTGGGTTATCTGTTTGCCCCGGTGGCCTGGCTGATTGGCGTGCCCGCCAGCGAGATGATGGCGGCAGGATCCCTGATTGGTCAGAAGGTGATCATGAACGAGTTCGTTGCCTATCTGGATTTTGCCAATATCAAGGCCGATCTGAGCGCCCACACCCAGATCATCGTCACCTTCGCCCTCTGTGGTTTCGCCAATCTGGGCTCCATTGCGGTGCAGCTTGGTTCCATCGGCACCATGGCGCCGGAGCGCCGTCACGATGTGGCCAATATGGGCTTCAAGGCGGTGCTGGCGGCGACCCTCGCCAACCTGATGAGCGCCACCCTGGCCGGGATCTTTGTCTCCCTCTGATGAGATAAAACGAGGCTGCGCCAGTAAAAAAGCGCCCGCCCCATCTGGGGCGGGCGCTTTGCTTTATGGGCAGGGTGCTAGCGAGCGTTCGCTTCCCCCAGTCGTGGGTTGAGGGAGAGGATCCGGGTCTTGCTGACCCGGTGGCGATAGATCTCCCGCAGATAGAGCAGCGCCTTTTTCACCGATTCGCGGCTGAGGCGAATATCGTTGATGGAGACGAACTTCTCTTTCTCGCGGATAAGCTCCCGATATTTCTTCTCATACATGGGCTTGATGGCGTACCAGTTGGTATCGAGGATCTTGGCCGGGTTCTCGAACTCGTTGAGCATGCTGTCGAGCAGCGCATCGTTCCACTCCTCATTGCAGATCATCTCGATCACCGCCTTGTCCAGATGCTCATCGAAGCGATAGTGATCCTTGGCAAAGCAGCGCTTGATAAAGGCCACTATCAGGGTCAGGAAGTCATCGCTCAGGCAGGGGCTCTTGACGATCAGGGTGGTGAGGGAGATGTTGGCCGACGCCCCGATGACCAGCGCATACCGCTTGAGGGTGGTATTGGGGAAGAGCCCGTTGAGGTGAGACTTGAGCCGGTTGAGATCCATATAGGAGAGCTTGTACTCCTTGGGCAGGGAGATGATCGACACCACCGATGAGCAGTTCTTGAAGAAGTGCAGCTCGTTGAGGTGGGCCGGGTCATGGCCACTTTTCACATAGTCGTCCAGATACTCCCGATAGTTGCCCGCCTCGATGGGCAGCAGGCTGATCCCCTCGATGGCCTGAGTCATCTTGTTGAAATGGGGCAGCTCGATGGAGCGAGTGAAGAGATCGTCCACATTGAGCCCGTCCTCCTTGTCAAACAGGCCGCCGGGGGGCGAGATGGACTCGGCATACGCCACCGCCACCGGCCCCGCCAGACTCATAAAGAGGTCGTTGGCATCGAGCCGAATGGTCTCGCTGATATCGATGCCCGCCCGGCGAAAGTAGTTCTCGTCGTAGTCGGTGGTGACAGCCTGGGCGGTAAGAATGTTGAAGATCTGCTGGGAGATGTACTGATTGGCGTACTTCTCCATGGTGTTGACGTCAACATGCTGGATCTCGCCATCGTCGCTCTCTTCGGCGTAGCGCATGATGTCGTTGGAGATCAGCATCATGGCATTCCAGGGTCTGATCCGCTTGAGCATGCTGGCATCGCACGCCTGCTCGTTGTCGAAGTGATAGGAGAAGTCCCACTCCTCGGCCAGATACTTGCACAGCAAACGCCCCGCGTTGATGTGCAGCGCTTCCGAGATCTCGATACCCCGATCACAGATATTGGGCAGGATGCAGATGCCGCTGGTGAAGATGGGATCGAACATGAAGTGCTCCCCGAGGGAGAGGTGCTCCTCCTCTTCTGACGGGGGTGAAAAGGTCTTGCTCATGTAGGAGTACTGCTGGGCCAGCCCGAACTCGGAGGCCATGCCGGAGCCGGTACCGCCCCCGGCACTGAAGATGTAGAAATAGAGGCGGGACTGGTTGGCCTTGATGCCGCAGGAGTCCACCAGATAGGTATGAATGGCCTGCCACTCGGAGTTGGCGAAGTAGTGGGGGCTCTTGTTGAGGATGATCTTGGCCAGATACTGACCCAGGATGGGGGCGTTACCCGCGCCTCCCGCGTGGATCTCCGACAAGTCCATCACCCGCATCTTGGCGTAGTCACGCAAGGAGCCACCTTCGCCGCTGCGATTGGAGTGGCGGATGCGGCCATCGATGTCCTTGTCCAGATCCCCCAGCATCACCATGGGCTCGATCAGAAAGACCGGCTGGGCCCCGTTGTTTGGCAGTCGCAGGTTGCGCCGGATCCAGCTTACCGGACCAAACTCCTTCTCCCGCTTGCGTTGCTCTTCACTGTTGAACTCATTGAGATAAAAGCTGCGGGCGTTGTAGACCAGCGAGGCCACATCCTGCGCGATGTTGGAGCCGCAGCGCCCCAGCCCCACCAGACAGACGGACGGAAAATTGTGGGGCACTGTTGCGCCCGTTTCACTCTCTCCGATGGCGGCGGGAAACACCGCATGGCGCAACTGTTCCAGATTGGCAAGAATGCGGGCCAGATCCCCTTCGGTGTAGTAGAGGTAACGGTTGCCTGCGTCCTGCTCATCATCCGTGTTGATAGGTAGCAGATCGATATGCTCGGTCATGAAAAAAGATCCCTCTTGGCGGCGAATGTATATAAATCAGCAGCTTTGGACTGCCCGCTAACTCTAGATGATAAAAAGCGGGGGCGCGGTGAGAGGAGGGTGAGAGTTGTGACTGTGTGATCATGGGCACAGCAACGCACCGTAAATCTGCCGGGACTCCTCAACGGACGGATGGGGCAACGGCACCCCATTCCCCTGAAGAGGGGGACGACCACACTCAACAACGTGTTGACCCCGTGCCGGATGATCCCGCTCTGAGCGGCCTGTTTCCCTTGCGCTGGCGTGGTGGAATAAACACGGAAAAGAATTTTTAGATTGGTTTTGGCATTTCCAATCGATTATTTGATTGGGCAGTAACGGCATTAGCGGTGTCAGATTAGGGGAGCAGGTTGGCCAACGCGCCGTCAGCCAGTCTTTACGCGGTCACACAAGGAGACACTCTGATGGAAACACTTGACCAGAAAATCGACACCATGCGAGAAGCATTTATGCAGCAGGAGCGCAAACAGGCCCACGACAAGTGGCAAGCCAGGGTCGAAGAGCTGCTACAGATACGGGGTGAGGAGAGACAACCGGAGGAGCAGGAAGAGTAGTGCTCGTTCCCGGGCGAAAGTTGAGGTAGCGAACCCTTTGTATCGGCTACCCGTTATCTACCACCGATAAAAAAACCACCGACCTTTTGCAGGTCGGTGGTTTTTTTTATGAATTGCGGCCGATTGGATGGCCTGACTTCCGGGCCGAGCAATGGGGTCACATCCAGGGGCGTAGGGGCGCGACTACTTCGCATCGGTGACGGGCTCTTTGGAGAGCAACTCGTTAACGAGTCCAACTGCTAGATGAATATTCGACTCCATCTTGTCGCCGTTCACCGCGTTCGCTTTCCACGATTCAGGGGCTTCGGGATGTGGCCCGGAAACGGCCACCTTGCCTTTGCCGTATGAGCTGATCAGCGCGGCTATATGATGGTTTTGAAAATGGGCGATAACCTTGACCTGCTCTGGGCTTGGCGCCGGCGTAAATTGCGGGCCGGCCTGGTAATACATCTGGCGCTCTTCACCAAGCCAGCTGATAGGGAAGATCCTGGCGCTAAAGTCGCCGTCATAATCATCGGATGTGGCAGGAACAAGGCCCAGCGCCGGCACAAAGCCCTCTTCTTCAGACCAGCCGGCGGATGCCACAAAGGCACCCCCACAGATCCCGAGGTAGCGGCCACCATTCTGCAAATAGGTTTTTAACGCCGAACGAGCGTCCACGGTGAAGGCGTTGAGGAGCGGCTCAACATCGTCCTCAGTGCCGCCAACGATAAACACCCTGGCATGGTCGAGCTCTGCAGGCAGCGCCTCGATATTGGAGAGATACCTGACCGGCAAGCCCACCTGCCTGACCACATCCGCAATCGCCTTCGTGCTATCCCCATCAGAAACAGGCCCGTTATAGATCAGCGCGTACGGCTCTTGCTGCGGCTGTGCAGAAGCTGCCTCTGCCATGCATCCTGTCATTAACCAAAGGCTGATAACGCTCGCAATCCGCATGACGCTTTTTGATACATTCATCGCTGCCACTATCCCTGTGATGTGAACCGAAGAGACTACTTATCACGATCCCGTTCTGCATGTCAGCCGCAGTTAAATGAACATTTCAAGTTAACGTGCCAACGCTGATTGGCGATGCATTGAGCTAATAGCGAACCAATACAGTGGGCACACTTCACCTTCACTTCACCGAGCGGGGATAAAGTAGGTCCACGTTTTCAGTTGGAGCTTCACCCTATGCCCACCATAGTCACTCACGCCGCCGTTCCTCTCTGCCTTGGGCTCGGGCTTGGCAGCCGGATTATCCCGCCCCACCTGCTGTTGGCTGGGGTTGCCATCGCCATGCTGCCCGATGCCGATGTGCTCGCCTTCAAACTGGGGGTCGCCTACGGCCATGTCTTTGGCCACCGCGGCTTTACCCACTCCCTTTTGTTCGCCTTTGCTCTACCCACACTGGCCATGCTGTTTCAGCGCCAATTTCGGGCCAGTGCCGCCACCGTCTGGTCGTTTCTGCTGGTCTCGCTACTCTCCCATAGCCTGCTCGATTCCCTCACCACCGGTGGTAAGGGGGTGGGTTGGCTCTGGCCGTGGCGTGACGAGCGTTTCTTTGCCCCCTGGCAGGTGATCCGGGTCGCCCCCTTCAAGCTGGAGGCCTATCTCACTGCCCGAGGTGAAGCGGTGATCCTCTCCGAGCTCTACTGGGTCTGGCTGCCGGGGGTTGTGTTGATGCTGGTGTTGATTTTGTTGCGACTTATTGTGGCAAATCGATATCTGCAGCATCAATCCAGCCGGTAGTAACGATTTTGCCGTGAAACGCAACCTTGTAGCGGGCATGCGAAAAACTGAAATCAAGCAGGTGTACCCGATCGCCCTTGATGAGGTAACTCTTTTGTGGTTTTTCGCTCTCGGCGTTGGCATAAAAAGAGGCTCGTGCCACACCGACTGTCAGGTAGATATCAGGGAGTTTGCTATCGCAGCCGATAGCGGCAATTTTGGCAGGATGTAGAGTTTCGATACAGAAATAGGCGTAATTCTCTCGCTCGCTGATAAGTGTCAGCTTGCCGTCAGCGTTGAGCTGATAGGTACGATCAGTATATCTGGGGCCGGATTTCATCGAACTCTCGATCTTGTCTGACATCAGCTCGGGATTGGCAATTTCATCATTGGTCGCGAGTGAACAATCGTTACCCACCAACTTCACCAGACGATGGAATATATTTACACCACCATAACCAGAGCTTACCGGGAGTGTCAGCAAACTAAAGTGTGGATAGTCGTAGCGTTCCACGGGGCTTTTGATATCCCCCATACCATCTTGCTCAAACGTAAGAATTTGATTGGCGCAGCGTAATGTTATCTTGTTATCTTGCTGGCTAAGTTGCACCTGCTGAGTGAGTAAAATGCTATGGTCATGTTCAAGCGAAATGGCTACCGGTGCCGGTTCAATCGCCATCGTATGGGGTGAAAATAGAAGTAGTGAGAGTAGGAACAGGATCATCATTGGCGCCACCGTAATAAAATGGTTTTGTTATAAATAAACTTTCTTTAGATACTGAATACGCTCTTGTAGCATATCTATTTGGCACTCCATCTTCGCTTCATTTCTCTGTGCTCCACCACTATTTAATGTGTAATAGGCTTTGCAGTTTTCATCCCAAAATAAAAGCCAGGCCCGTTGACTCTGGATGAGCGTTTTCCGTATTTCTCCTTTGCTTACGTAACTGTCGTCAAAACCGCCAGATGCATTTTTTTGTAATATGGATTGATAAGTTTTGTTTAACTCCTTATCTGCTGCCAATAGGTCTGCTTCCAGCTTGCACATAGCAGAAGGAAGATTGCAGATAGCATTATCATTGACTGTCATTCCAAAAGCAGTCATGGTCGCGAACATTGTGGTGAGGATGATAAAAATAATCTTTGCTATGAGTGAATTATTCTTTGATAAGATTGATGTAAAGTAACTTATTCTATAATTGTACATGGTGTGACCAATATGCTTGAGTTGATATTGTATTTTTGAGAGCGAATGTTCGCAAATAATTGTCGCTCGTTTATTATAACGCTATTTCCTGGAAAATGGAGACGCAGCTCTACCATATAATCAGTTAGATATTTTATATAACTTGTCATAATAAAAGTTGTCAAAATCAGTGATCGTTTTAAGGGTGAATGGTGCCGGGAGTTTGAAGCGCTTCCAAGTTTCCTTGAAGATCTCGTCACCATCTTCTTGAGCATCCTGATTGATGTTCTCCTTTATTAATATTTTCTTGGTCGAGAAGTTAATGCTCGTCATCCGCTCAACGAGGGGGCCGCGGTTTTCACTCATGTCGTAGCCAATCAATTCGAAACCGGCGTTCTGATATCTGAATTTGTAAGACCAGTAACCATAACGTCCATGGCCATAGTGGATTTGCAAGATCCCTTTTTCTACGGAGACCCAAAGCTCAGGGGCAAAATAGACACCACCATCTTCATTCTCCGAGGAGAAACAGTTTGGATTTTCGAGAGCCAGCTCATAGTGATCCCCCTTCTTGAACGCGATGATAAGTCCTCGTCGATTACGATCCAGCTCACCACGGTATTCATCAACGATGACATTACGCTTGTCAGTGCCTTTGACAACGATGACCATATCACTCTGACCGTCTTTATTTAAATCCCCCTCGATTTTCTCAAAGACGACATATCCCTTGGGGACAAAATCGAGTGGATCTTTAGTGTTCAGGGTTGCACCTTCGGCTAAAACTTGTGCTTGCAACAGCATTAAAAGCAGTAATAACCCTTTTTTCATAACCATTCCGTTTTCGTATGACTCTATAGGTTGTGAATGATGCGTAAGATGGATACCCATGGCAAGCGCTTTGAGCTACGAATGGAGATGAGTCTGCCTGCTCATAGGAATACCCCAAGCATTCCGCCACCTGCTGGTCTCTCTGCTTTCCCAGAGCCTGCTCGATTCCCTCACTACCGGCGGCAAGGGGGTTGGCTGGCTCTGGCCGTGGCGTGACGAGCGTTTCTTTGCCCCCTGGCAGGTGATCCGAGTCGCCTCGTTCAAGCTGGAGGCCTATCTCACCGCCCGAGGCGAAGCGGTGATCCTCTCCGAGCTCTACTGGGTCTGGCTGCCGGGGGTTGTGTTGATGCTGGTGTTGATGGGGTGGCGGGTGTGGGGGAGGTAGGAGTGAGATTGAAAGGGGGGAATATATCGTAATCAAAACAGGGCTCCCACCTTTGTGTTTTGGCTATATAGTTTTTTGCCAGAAAGCTGGGGCCCTGACTTTTAAAATTACCGTCGAATAAAAATCAACGATTTAATAAAAAGAACCAAGAGGCATAAGTCACTTTTAAATAATGCTCATGCCACATTAGCCCACAAGCATATCTCGTCCGCTAAGCCATTAATAGATGTGTGCCCTCCAACTGAAATACCTTGCTTGTTCATGTGCCAATTGAATTTATCAAGTGTGTTTTCGATTGATATCACTTGCTCTTTATTTAAGTTTTCGACCTCATCGCCAGGAATTAATATGAATACTGATGCTTTATTTCCTTTCCCTAACTTAACCGCTGCTTCTACATCTCTAGCCGCTTTTAATAGGTTAAGTTCTATTCTTTGGACATTTGAATAAACAGTTGAAGCAAGTCCACCAACAAGACTTTTATTGTCTCGGAAGGGTACAAACAATTCATGGGAACCCAGTGAATCATTAATTAGTATGGAGCTATCAGCGGGAACAAACTGTTCAAACTGTAAGCCTGCTTTTATTTTTAATGCATCAACCAAACAGGTGTAAAGTTTTTCTGTATTCACAGAATTAAATCGTGCCTCACTGTTTGGAACGCGAATTTTTTTCTGCAAAGGAACCGTTTGTTCAAAAAGACTAGTTAGGATTTCGTCAACAGAAAAGCCTTGAGCATAACCTGAGTGATCATAGGTAATCTGAGGGATTGGTGAGGATTTTTTATTTTGACGTAAGCTCTCACCTACGATAGATGTGACAAGTTCTGCATGGTAAATGCCTCGTTCACCATATAAACACTTTAATCTTTCAAAATAGCTTAATAATCGGCTATGCACTCGCCCCTGTTCGACAAAACCAACGCCAATATTTAGTTTTTCACCTGTAGCTAAATCAGGTGTCCATCTGATATTAAACCACTCACCTTTTACTAGATTGGCATCTGTACTTTGCCCCAATAATTTTTCAAGATTATTCATTTAGGCCACCAATAACCCTGTTTTGTTCTTAATCCTAGAAACACTAAGGTTTGCGCGTGCTTCAAGAAAGTGCCGAAGGTGTGATGAACAATCTTCATCAAGTAACACGTCACACCATTTAATTAACTCTTGATGTGCTTTTTTAAAAGCCTCAGGGTGGAGTTTGCTTGATTCAACTAATGCAACAGATAAAGGTAATGGAAAGTTGTTTTGATATAAACCATCAAGCAGCTTATTTTTGTACACCTTTTCAATAACTAAGTTTTCATTAGTCCACATCTCAGAAACAGGCACATTGCCATGATCAATTACATAAAAGTCATTGTACCCTTTTATCGTTATGTTTCCTGTATTTCTATCTTGATTGGCAACCCAGTCATCAAAGGCTAGCATACTTGGAAAAGATTTCCATTTCTGCAGTATCTCTATACATCGGTTATACGCAACCATGTCACTCATTTTTAGATATGTATTAGGAGTCGTACCAGACTCTTCACTTGCCCACCCCCAATAGTAGTCACCTGAACATTCAAAGTCACCTTTGAAATTGCTCTCTATAACTTCTTTAGGAATTTGTATAATGGCCACTCTTTTCGGTTGCGGTATATCGGTTGCGTGAGCAACTAGGTAGCCAGTAATTTCATTGATCAAGCCTTTGGGGTGACACTTTGGGTATACTTTTACATAGAAACGCCCAGGGGTGTTGTCAATCCACTTAACATTGGCTAAGTGTGTTGCTGCCATTATTCCATCAGACGTCCGTTCCAATGGTGCTATATACTTGTCAAACGAGAGGATTTTCACTATATCGCTCATGTATAATTTCCTTTTCGAGTATTATGTAGCGAATTTTAGTTATGTGAATTCTGTATGATTTTGGCGGCAACTTACGGTGTTTTATAGCTAACAGCTGAAATTTGCAAGATGAGTAGATATGTGTCTAATAAAGGTTTGCTCTACGTTGTTGCAATGCCTAAATAACAAATCCATAAATGCGTTATTGTACGGATTTAATTAGTGATAATTAAATTCAAATTTCATCGAATCGGTCGTCTTCAGGCAGGTTCAAATCAAATACAATAGTGTTATTGATTATCTTAAATGACCATTCATCTTCGATACGGTCGCCTCCGCACATATCTTTGCAGCCGTAATATGCATCCCAATCATATTCAACACATGCAGTGCCAACATTATCATCAAAATTTATTGCAACTTCTGTAACTGCAAATGTATCAGTTAAAACCTCTGCACGCATATCATATTGGATGCTTACTCTTGACATTCGTTCATTAAATGCGTTGGCATTTTCCTCGATAATGTTTTTAACAACATATTCTAGTTGCTCTTCTCGGTTCTCATGTGCAATTTCAAATGAAAACTCCAAGTGCAAATTATTTTTAATGGACATGTTTATACATCTCTTACTAAAAAGTTAAGTATTCTCTTGAGCTGAAATGCTCTAATAGTGTTTATATGAATGTTAGTATTAATCCGATAATCTAGCATTCCAGATGACTACTTATAGTTATACTTAGTACCACAAATAACTTAAAGTCATACTATGGCCTGCATGCCCCTAATTTTCGGAGTATATTTTCTTGGCACCTTCTTTTGGAACCATTACCGCCATTTTACTAAATGCCATCAAGAGTTGTTCATCAACAGTCATATCTATCGATGATATTTTGAGCAGGCAAAGCTACCGCCCCTGAATTACAGCCTCCAGTTCGCTGCTGTTAACCTGCGAGATAACAACCATCGCTGTCATGGCGTCCTTCCGAGAGGTTGATTGTCATTCGGATATCTTAAGGGAGCGGGTGGCGTGTTGAGAAGCGTGGTTTGGCGGGAATCTGTGTTGGATCAATAAATTAGTCATTGAGGCGTGGGCTGTGTGAACAACTCATTTGGCAGGGAATGCAAAGCCGCCCTCACCCCAGCCCTCTCCCGGAGGGAGAGGGGGCAACACGCCGAGAGCTGCAAGCGGGTGCAAGCGAGATAAAAAGAAAGGGAGCCGGTCAGGCTCCCTTTGATCTGGTGATGCAACGATGGCTGCTATGCGTAATGTGGATACGCAGCCGGATCACTCACGGCCAGTGGCATTTGACCCATGCCGCCCCTTATCGATTGGTCGCGGCCTTCATCCCTTCCACAAACTCCTTCAGACGAGTGAGCATATGCTCCGGGTTCTGGTGGTGGGTCTCGATGATCTTCACCACGGCGGAGCCGGAGATGGCACCGGCGGCGCCGGCGGCGATGGCTTCACGCACCTGGGCCGGTTCGCTGATGCCAAAGCCGAGCAGGGCGGGGGGGGCGTTGAACTCGCGCAATGTGTTGATCAACCCCTCCACCGGCATGCCAGCCTTGGTCTCGGCACCGGTGACGCCAGCACGGCTCACCAGATAGGTGTAACCATTGCCAAGCTCCGCCACCTGTTTCAGGGTCTCGGCGTCGCCATTAGGCGGGGCGATAAAGATGCTGTCGATACCGAACTTGTCGGCGGCCGCCTTGTAGGGGGCGCACATCTGTACCGGCACGTCGGCGACCAGCACAGAATCCACGCCCGCCTGCTGGCACTTCTCGTAGAAGCCGTCGATTTTGCGCACATAGACCAGGTTGGCGTAGACCAGCAGGCCAATGGGCAGCTGCGGGTACTTGG
This sequence comes from Aeromonas sp. 159, assembly GCF_963862045.1. NCBI lineage: Bacteria > Pseudomonadati > Pseudomonadota > Gammaproteobacteria > Aeromonadales > Aeromonadaceae > Aeromonas > Aeromonas sp. 159. The sequence goes on from NZ_CAWLMI010000033.1 coordinate 35,724, forward strand.
CGCGGATGCGGCCAAGCAGCTCGAAGCAGTCGTCCGGGGTGGTGTGGCTGGCAAACGCCCGCAGGGCGGCGCCTTGAATGGTGGGGCCGTCCGCCACCGGATCGGAGAAGGGAATGCCGAGTTCGAGGGCATCGGCGCCCCCTGCGACCAGCGCATCAATGATGGCCAGCGAGAGTTCAGGAGTGGGGTCACCCAGCATCACGAACGGCACAAAGGCGCCCTGATTGGCTTCATCCAGACGGGAGAAGAGTTGTGCGTAACGGTTCATGACAAGGTTCCTTCTTTTTCAAAGATGTCGGCAACGGTGAAGATATCTTTGTCGCCACGGCCGGAGAGGTTGACGATGAGCACCTGCTCTTTTTCCGGTTCACTGCGGGCCATCTTGAGGGCGTGGGCCAGCGCGTGGGAGGACTCCAGCGCCGGGATGATGCCTTCGGATTTGGCCAGCTCCTGGAAGGCGTCCAGCGCCTCCTTGTCGGTCACCGAGGGGTACTCGGCGCGGCCGATGGCGGCCAGATGGGCGTGCTGTGGGCCAACGGAGGGGAAGTCCAGCCCCGCCGAGACGGAGTAGGACTCCTGAATTTGCCCCTGATTGTCCTGCATCAGGTAGGAGTGCATGCCAAAGAAGACTCCCTTGCTGCCGTGACCGAGCGGCGCACCGTGCTCGCCACTCTCGATGCCGTGACCACCCGGCTCGACGCCGATAAGGCGCACCGACGGCTCATCGATAAAGTCGGCAAACATGCCGATGGCGTTCGACCCGCCGCCGACACAGGCGATCACCGCATCGGGCAGCCGCTCCTCCTTCTCGAAGCACTGGGCCTTGGCCTCTTCGCCGATCATCTTCTGGAACTCCCGCACGATAGTGGGGAAGGGGTGGGGGCCAGCGGCGGTGCCGAGCAGGTAGTGGGCCGACTCGTAGTTGGCAGCCCAGTCGCGCAGCGCCTCGTTGCAGGCATCTTTCAGGGTGCTGGAGCCGGAGTGCACTGGAATAACGGTGGCGCCCATCAGCTTCATGCGAAAGACGTTGGGCTTCTGGCGCTCGCAATCCTTGGCACCCATATAGACCCGGCACTTGAGGCCGAGCAGGGCGCAAGCCAGCGCAGTCGCCACGCCATGCTGACCGGCGCCGGTCTCGGCGATGATCTCGTTCTTGCCCATCCGCTTGGCCAGCAGCGCCTGACCCAGCACCTGGTTGGTCTTGTGGGCACCGCCGTGCAGCAGGTCTTCACGCTTGAGGTAGAGGCGGGTCTTGGTGCCCTTGGTCAGATTGCGGGTCAGGGTGAGCGGGGTCGGGCGACCGGCATACTCGGTCAGCAGGGTCTGAAACTCGGCGATAAAGGCCGGATCATCCTTGGCATCGACAAAGGCCTTCTCCAGCTGGAGCAGGGCGGGGATAAGGATTTGGGGTACATACATACCGCCAAATTCACCAAAAAACGGGTTGAGCAGGGTCATGGCTTCTTCCTTGTATTAGCTAAATCGAAACATCAAAAAGGGTTGCGTTACAGGTTGCGCAGTGCGCCGAAGGCGGCTGCAATCTTGTGCGCATCCTTCTGGCCCGGGGCACTCTCCACCCCGGAGTTGAAATCAAGGCCGAGGCAGCCCACTTGCGCCGCCTGCAGGGCGTTGTCGGGATTAAGGCCCCCCGCCAGCATCAGCTTGGCTTTATCGAGCGTGGCCAGCAGGGCCCAGTCGAACGCCTGACCGGTACCGCCGCTCTGGCTGCCGACCGCAGTTTTCACGACAGTATCCAGCAGCAGGCGATCCGCCGGGTAGTCGAGGGCGGGCAGCGGCTCGCCGCTTTCTTTGCCGAGAGAGACGCCTACGGCCTTCCAGATCTGGCAGCCAGCGGGCAGCAGCGGCCGCAGTTCCTCGATATAGGCTGCATCCTCATCTCCGTGCAGTTGCACCGCGGCGAGTCCCAGCGCATCCACCGTCTTGGCGATGGTGGCGGGCTGGGCGTTGCGAAATACCCCGACGTAGGAGAGCGGTGCGCCCGCCATCACGGCGCGGGCGGCGGGAATATCCACATAGCGCGGGCTTTTGGCCACAAAGATAAGACCCCCGAACACCGCGCCCGCCTGATGGGCGGCGGCGGCATCCTCGGCGCGGGTGAGACCGCACACCTTGTTCTGGCCCAGTACCAGCTTGCGCACTGCGGCTTCCAGATCCGGCTCGGCCATCAGGGATGAGCCCACCAGAAAGCCTTTGGCGTGGTGGCGCAGATCCGCTACCTGAGCGCGGTGGTTGATGCCGGACTCGCTGATCACCACCCGATCGCTCGGAATATCTTTAGCCAGCTGTTTGGTGCGGTTCAGATCGACGCTCAAGTCGCGCAGATCCCGGTTGTTGATACCAATCACCGGCGCGCCAAGGGCGATGGCGCGGGCCAGCTCCTCTTCGTTGCTCACTTCTGTGAGCACGCCAAGGCCCAGCTCCTTGGCCACCGCGAACAGGGCGCGATAGCCCTCGTCGGTGAGCACCGAGAGCATCAGCAGGATGGCGTCCGCCTGATAGTGGCGGGCCAGATAGACCTGATAGGGGTCAATCATGAAATCCTTGCAGAGCACCGGCTGCGATACGCGACCTCGCACCCGCGGCAAAAAGGCGAAATCCCCCTGAAAGAACTTCTCGTCGGTCAGCACCGAGATGGCGGTGGCGTATTTGCCATAGATGTCGGCGATGGCCTCCGGGCTGAAGTCGTCGCGGATCAAGCCCTTGGAGGGGGAGGCCTTCTTGCACTCCAGAATAAAGCGGGTGGAGCCTGCCTTGAGCGCCCCGACGAAATCCCGATCGCTGGGGGTCAGCTCGCTCTGGAAGCTCTCCAGCGGTTGGGCCAGCTTGCGGGCGGCAACCCACTCCTGTTTGGCCGCCACGATCTTGCCGAGAATGGTCTGGCTGATGGAGGCCATGTTCAGAAATGCATGGGGGGCAATAAGGTCTGACATCTCGTTATCCTTGCGAAACTGGCTCTTGCCCTGTGGGCGTTCTGAATGACTGCTGTGCAATGTGGTGGCTGACATCATGCCTCCTGATGGCCCGCTTCCTGATGGCTTAAAGTGGCGAGCCGAGCGGCGAGATCCGCTGCCTTGCCGCTCGCCAGCACCGCCAGCACCTCGGCCGCCGCGCTCTTGAGATCGGTCGCCTTGCCCGCCATCAGCAGCAGCGGCGCCACATTGGCGGCGATGGCGGCGTTGTGGGCCGGGGTGCCACGCCCTTCCAGGATGGCGGCGGTGATGGCGCGGTTCTCTTCAGGCTCACCACCCTGAATGGCGCTGACCGGGTAGGTCTCGAGGCCAAAGTCAGCCGGGGTGAGCAGAAATTCGCGGATCTCGCCGTCACGGATCTGGGCCACCTGGGTCGGGCCGTGAATGGCTATTTCATCCAGCCCGGCGCCGTGCACCACCATACCGGTTTTCAGCCCCAGTGCCAGCAGGGTTTCGGCGATGGGACGCACCAGCTCGGGGGCATAGACCCCCATCAGCTGATAGGTGGGGCGAGCGGGGTTGATGAGCGGCCCCAGCACATTGAACAGGGTGCGGGTTTTGAGGGCCTGACGCACCGGCATGGCGTGGCGTACGCCAGCGTGATACTGGGGGGCGAACAAAAAGCAGATGCCAAGCTCGTCCAGACAGCGGCGCGCCTGCGCCGGGCTCATGTCGAGCTTGATGCCCATTTTATCGAGCAGATCGCTCGAACCCGACTTGCTCGAGACCGAGCGGTTGCCGTGCTTGGCCACTTTCAGGCCGCAGGCGGCGGCGACCAGCGCCGAGGTGGTGGAGACGTTGATGGTGTTGAGACCATCGCCACCGGTGCCGACGATGTCGCAAAACTCATAATCCGGACGCGGGAAGTCGCGTGCTTCTGCCAAGAGGGCCTCGGCGGCGCCGGCGATCTCCTCCGGGGTCTCCCCCTTGATCTTGAGGGCGGTCAAGAGGCTGGCGAGCACGATGGGATCCACTTCGCCACGTACCACCTGGCCGAAGGCGTCACGGGTACTTTCACGGCTCAGAGACTGACCCTGATAGAGGGTGTTGAGATGATGATGCATGTTGGTCTCCTTACCGCACGCTGCTTTCTGGACGGGTGATATGGGCGAGCGCCTGAGTCAGCAGGCGGGCCCCTTCCGAGGTCATGATGGATTCCGGGTGGAACTGGAAACCCAGCACCCGCTCATCCTGCTGCTCGATGGCCATGGGCATGCCCTGATAGTGGGCAATCACCGTCAGCTCTTCCGGTACATAGGTGGCAACCAGCGAGTGGTAGCGGGCCACCGGCAAGGGGCTTTGCAGCCCCGCGAAGGCGCCGTGGCCGTTGTGCTCAATGAGAGAACGCTTGCCGTGGACGATCTCGCCCGCCGCCCCGACAGTGCCGCCGTAGGCTTCGCACAGGGCCTGATGGCCGAGGCAGATACCGAGGATGGGCACCTGACCGCGGGCCAGTTTGATCAGATCAATCAGGCAGCCCGCCTCATGGGGGGCACCCGGGCCCGGTGAGAGCACCAGCACGGCGTCCCCTTCACAGGCAGCGATTTCGCTCATGATGCGGCTGGCCGGCAGGCTGTTGCGGTAGATCCGCACCGGATAACCGAGGGAGCGGAACTGGTCGACGAGGTTGTAGGTAAACGAGTCGAAGTTGTCGAGCAGGAAGATATTAGTGGCTGTTGATCCGGTACTCATTGGCTCACGTCCTTATGTTGCTCCTGCTGGGCGCTCAGGGCTTGCAGAGAGGTGCCATGGCTGGCGGCGATGGCGGCCAGCACGGCGGCCGCCTTGGCGCGGGTTTCGTCCGCTTCAGCTTGCGGCTTGGAGTCATAGACCACACCGGCACCGGCTTGCACGTGGGCCACGCCATCTTTGACAAAGGCGGAGCGGATGACGATGCAGGTATCCATCTCGCCAGCGCCGTTGATGTAGCCGACCGCACCGCCGTAGCTGCCACGGCGCTTGCCTTCCACCATGCGAATAAGCTCGCTGGCGCGGATCTTGGGGGCGCCGGTGAGGGTGCCCATGTTCATGCAGGCCTGATAGGCGTGCAGGGCGTCAAGGTCAGAGCGCAGGGTGCCGACCACCTTGGAGACCAGATGCATCACGTGGCTGTAGCGATCCACTTTCAGCAGCTCCTTGACGTAGCGGGTGCCGGGCTCCGAGATGCGGGCGATGTCGTTGCGGCCCAGATCTACCAGCATCAGGTGCTCGGCCACCTCTTTTTCGTCCTGACGCAGCTCCAGCTCGATGCGGCCGTCGAGATCGCGGTTGATGCTGCCATCCGGGTTGAAGCCGCGGCGGCGGGTACCGGCGATGGGGTACATCTCCACGTCGCGGCTGGCGGCGCAGAATTTCACCGCGCTCTCCGGCGAGGCGCCAAACAGGGTGAAGCCCTCATCCTGCACGTAGAACATGTAGGGGCTGGGGTTGGTCTGCTTGAGGCGGCGATAGGCGGCCAGGGGGCTCGGGCAGGGCAGGGAGAAGCAGCGGGACGGCACCACCTGAAAGATGTCGCCACGGCGGATAAAGCCCTTGAGCTTCTCTACCTCGGCGCAGAACTGTTTGTCGCTCTTGTCCACGCTCATGCCGCCGGTCAGGGGTTGGGTGGTCAGCTCGGCGCAGAGGGGTTGCTGGCAAATCTGTTTGAAGTCGGTGAGTCGCTCGGTCAGGCGGGTGTATCTGTCTTCCACCTGGCTCTCGTCGCTGTCGCCGCCGAAGATGCAGGCCAGCAGTTGAGTGGTGCGCTCGATATGGTCGATGGTGATGAGGGTTTCGGCCACATAGAAGCAGTAGTCGGGGCAGCTGTTGCTCCCCTGTGGCACTTCAGGCAGATCTTCAAATGAGGCGATCAGGTCGTAGGCAAAGCTGCCCGCCATAAAGAGCGCCTCTTTACCCAACTGGCAATCGAGCTCCCGCTGCAGGGTGCGCAGCACGTCCAGCACGCTGCTCCCCTTGAGGCGGGAGTCTTCGTCCTGCTCCCGATCGGAGGCCGGGAAGTCGAGCTGCAGCTCGCCATCGACCAGCGAGCGGGCAACCACCGCAGGCAGCCGCTCGGCCAGCAGGCTTTGCAACTGGGCGCCGTTGTCGTTCAGGCTGCGCACCCGCACGGTGCGACCACGGCACTCGATGCGCAGGCAGGCATCGACCAGCAGCAGGCTCTGTTTGCCTGCCTTGGAGTCGATCTCCACCGATTCCAGCAGCAGGTTGTTGGGGCGACCCTGACAGAGGCGGGTATAGAGCGCCAGCGGATCGGCCACATAGGGGGCGTTGAGTTTGAGGGTATCGAATTCACCCAGAGGAAGGCGATGTGTGGCTGTCATAGTGCGTTCCCTTGCGTGTGATGCGTGTTACCGATGTTCATGACGTTGAATTCCTTAGAAATTTAATTGGTCCGGGGTGGCTGGTTCAGGGGCGCCATCGCCAGGTCAGCTTGCTTGTCTGAATTCTCGGTTTCATCACAGGTCCATTTGCCGGATAATAAAAAAGCCCGCTGGGGTCAGCGGGCTTTTTCTTTGGGTTCTTAATTTGCTGTCAGATTACAGGTACAGCAACGACCACACGCCCGCATGTCAGGGAGTGTGCCACCACCAGATGGTCAGGATGGAAGTCGTTTGCATGATAAAGTCCTGTAAAAAGATGTTTGCAATGAAGTGCCTACAGAAAACGATAAAGCCGCGGCCAAGTCAAGTCGCTTTTAGCCTTCTTTCACCGATTTGCCATGAATGGTGACCTGACCACGAGAGCGGAACAACCTGATGAGATTCGATCTTCACTGCCATACCACTGCCTCCGACGGAGTGCTGAGCCCAGCCGAACTGGTGCGCCGCGCCGCCGAAAAACAGGTCGAAGTGTTAGCAGTTACTGACCACGACACCCTCGCCGGGCTTGATGAAGTACGCCGCACCATCGAAGCCGAGCAACTGCCGCTGCGACTGGTGAGCGGGGTCGAGATCTCCACCGGCTGGGAGCATCACGAGATCCATATCGTGGCGCTGGGGGTGGATGAAAAAAATCCGCAGTTGACCGACTTTCTGGCCGGTCAGCTGGCCCGCCGTGAGGCGCGCGCGCTGGAAATCGGGCGTCGCCTGGAGAAGTGCCTCATCCCCGGCACCTATGAAGAGGCCAAGGCGCTCGCCGGTGACGCCGCCGTGACCCGCGCCCACTTTGCCCGGGTGCTGGTGGCGCGCGGGGTGGCCGACAACATGCAGAAGGTATTCAAAAAGTACCTGAGCCGTGGCAATAAAGGGTATGCCCCGGCCGAGTGGCCCGAGATGAGCGAAGCTATCGCGGCCATTCACGCTGCGGGCGGGTTGGCGGTGCTGGCTCACCCCAGCCGTTACGATCTCACCGCCAAGTGGATCAAGCGGCTGCTGGTGGCCTTCAAGGCGGCCGGTGGCGATGCCATGGAAGTCTCATTGCCCCAGCAGAGCCCGCAGGAGCGGGCCAATCTGGGCCAGTGGGCCAAGGATCACGACCTCTATATCTCGGTGGGATCGGATTTTCACTTCCCCTCCAACTGGACCGAGCTGGGCCGCCACCTCTGGCTGCCCAAAGAGGGGATGCCCGTCTGGCTTGCCTATCCCGGTCACTTTGGGCTCACCACCGAGCAACATGCCGAGCTGCTGGCGAGCCGGTAACGGCGCCAGCGAAATAGGGAACAAACCGGGCAAGAGGGGATTCCCATAGTGTGGCTGGCCTATCCCGGTCACTTTGGGCTCACCACCAAACAGCATGCCGAGCTGCTGGCGAGCCGCTAACGGCGCCAGCGAAGTGGTCACAAACAGGTTAAGGTAGTGTCATGGGTCTTTGACCCGTGACCATACGAGCGGGCAGGTATTGCTGCCCCCATTGCGAGAACAAGCTATGAGTCAGCATTTTTACGTACATCCTGAAAACCCCCAGGCCCGACTGATCGGTCAGGCAGTACAGATCATCCAGAACGGCGGCGTGATCGTCTATCCGACCGACTCCGGTTATGCGCTGGGTTGCCAGATGGGTGACAAGGGCGCGCTGGAGCGCATCTGCCGCATCCGTCGCCTCGACGCCAACCACGACTTCACCCTGGTGTGTCGCGATCTCTCCGAGATCTCCACCTACGCCAAGGTCGACAACAGCGCGTTTCGCCTGATCAAGAACAACACCCCGGGCGCCTACACCTTCATCTTCAAGGCGACCAAAGAGGTGCCGCGCCGTCTGATGAACGAGAAGAAGAAGAGCATCGGCATCCGGGTACCGGACAACAAGATTGCTCAGGCGCTCTTGGAAGCACTCGGCGAGCCGCTGCTCTCCACCACATTGATCCTGCCGGACTCCGAGATGGCCGAGTTCGATCCGGAAGAGATCTTCGACAAGCTGGGCAAGCAGATCGATCTGGTGGTCAACGGGGGTTATCTGGGCGAGCAGCCCACGACTGTGGTCGATTTCTCTGACGACGAGCCGGTATTGCGTCGTCGCGGTGCCGGAGACCCGACCCCGTTTGAGTGATGTCGCTGAACCGGTGACAGTCCCTTCCGCCGAGACGGGGGCTGGCACCGCACTACCCATCGCGAAAGTCCTTGGGCAGCCCTATCACGAGCTGCCCCAGGACCTGTTCATCCCGCCCGATGCGCTGGAGGTGTTCCTCGATACCTTCGAGGGGCCGCTCGATCTGCTGCTCTATCTGATCCGGCGCCAGCAGCTCGATATCCTCAACCTGCCGATCCTTCAGATCACCGCCCAGTACATGGAGTACGTGGAGCTGATGCAGGGGCTCAACCTTGAGCTGGCGGCTGAATATCTGCTGATGGCAGCCTGGCTGGCGGAGATCAAATCCCGCCTGCTGCTGCCCAAGGCGCCGGAGCTGGAGGATGAAGAGGAGGGGGAAGACCCGCGGGTGACCCTGATCCGCCGCCTGCAGGAGTACGAGCGTTATAAGGTAGGTGCAGAGAAGGTCAATGAGCTGCCACGGGTGGAGCGAGAGATTTATATCGCAGCCGCCTTGCCCCCCGATTTTGGTGCCCTCAAGCCACTTGCGCCCGATGTTTCGCTGGTTGAGCTCGCCCTTTACATGCAAAGTGTGGTAAAACGCGCGACTCATTTCGAACATCACCAGATCCGCCGCGAACAGATCCCGACCCGGGTGCGCATGGCGGAGATCCTTGCCATGCTCACGCTGGGGCAGACCCTGCGCCTGGAGCAGGTGCTGCGCGCCGAAGAGGGGCGCATGGGGGTACTGGTGACGTTTCTGGCCCTGCTGGAGCTTTGCAAGGAGCAACTGATCTGGATCCTGCAGGCAGAACCACTCGGCCCAATTCATTTCGCATTGGCCGAGCAGAGCGAGGAGGGCAACCGTGGCGCTGCCCACTGAACGACTCAAGACCCTGATCGAAGCTGCGCTGTTTGTGGCCGGTCGTCCGCTCAATGTCAGTGAGCTGAAAAGCAGCGTGCTGGCCGATTATCCGGTGACCAGTCGCTATGTTCAGCTGCTGTTGGCCGAGATCAGGCAAGATTACAGCTCGCGAGGCGTCGAACTCAAAGAGGTCGCCTCCGGCTGGCGCTTTCAGGCGCGTCAGGAGTATGCCGAGGAGCTATCAAGGCTATGGAGCGAGCGAGCGCCGCGTTATTCGCGCGCCGTGATGGAGACGCTGACCCTGATCGCCTATCGCCAACCCATCACCCGGGCCGAGATCGAAGCGATCCGCGGGGTGGCGGTGTCGAGCCAGATAGTGAATACCCTGAAAGAGCGTGGCTGGGTGCGCAGCATCGGCCACAAAGAGGTGGCCGGTCGCCCCGAGCTGCTCGCCACCACCAAAGAGTTTCTGGATTACTTTAATCTGCAGAGTCTGGAGCAGCTCCCCGAGCTGGATCCGGAGCTGCAACCCCTGTTGCCCTCTGCGGTGGACGGGGAGAGCGATGCCCGGTGAATGGTGCCCAAGTGTGCCGATGTCACCGAGATATACATTTTTCAACTGTGGCAAAGGCTCCAACCGGCGTTTGTTACAGTTAACCCCGTTGCCCCTATTACCTGTGGGCAGCGATCAACAATCAGGTAACCCCGATGAGTGAAAAACTGCAAAAAGTGTTGGCCCGCGCGGGTCACGGCTCCCGTCGTGAGATGGAGGCCCTGATCACCGCAGGTCGGGTCAGTGTGGATGGCAAGGTCGCCACACTGGGGGATCGCGTCGAAGTGAACGCCGTGATCCGGGTGGATGGTCACCAGGTCAAGACCCGTGCCGCAGAGGAAGTGATCTGCCGCGTACTGGCTTACCACAAGCCGGAAGGGGAGATGTGTACCCGTCACGATCCGGAAGGTCGTCCCACCGTGTTTGATCGTCTGCCCAAGATGGAAGGTGCCCGCTGGATTGCGGTCGGCCGCCTCGACGTCAACACCTCAGGTCTGTTGTTGTTCACCACCGACGGTGAGCTGGCCAACCGTCTGATGCACCCGAGCCACGAAGTGGAACGGGAATACGCGGTACGTGTCTTTGGCGAAATCACCGAAGCCATGCTGCAGCGTCTGCGCAAGGGCGTGCAGCTGGAAGATGGCACCGCCAAGTTCAACAAGATCAAACCGGCTGGCGGTGAGGGTCTGAACCAGTGGTTCAACGTCACCCTGACCGAAGGTCGCAATCGTGAAGTGCGCCGCCTGTGGGAATCCCAGGAAGTGCAGGTGAGCCGCCTGATGCGTATCCGCTACGGCGACGTCAAGCTGGACCGCGGCATCCCGCGCGGCGGCTGGCAAGAGCTGAAACTGCCGGAAGTGAACTACCTGCGCGGTCTGGTCAACCTGCCGCCGGAGACCGAATCCAAAGTCGACCTGCAGCAGGATGGCAAAACCAGCCGTCACAAGCAGGCCGCCCAGATCCGTCGCGCCGTGCAGCGTCACAAAGAGATGCAGGGCAAAGAGCCGCGCGCTCGCGCCACCACCGCCCGTCGCAAGCCGCAAGCCTCTACCCGCAACTCCGGTACCGGCAGCAAGTAAGCGCCGTTTGCCAGTGACGCACACTGATAGACGTGCAAACTTGCCCAAAAGCCCGTACCAACTGGTGCGGGCTTTTTTATATCCTTAACAATATAACTACCTGGCCAAATAAATATTTATTTGGGTTTTTATCAATAAGGCCGCTTATTTGTTGACCCAAACAGGAAAACGTTTTTCTTGTTTCGTGGTTATTTTTTGTGGCTCAGTTAACAGATAAACGATTCTTTTTTATTCACAACTCCGGATGGATTGGTGAATAATAGGTCAGGGTTCCAAGCGCAGCTTTTCATGCCGGATGCATGCGTTGCTTACGCTGGCAAATAAATCAATATAACTATTTCGGGTTGTTCAGGCTGATGATCTCTTTTCAATTGCGCCCTGTATTGGCAGGGGGCATGTTTTTATTATCACTTTTTTTTACTCTCTATCATTCTCCCTTATTGGCGGTATCACCTGCAGAGCAGCAAGAGATTCAGCAGCGCCAGCGCGCCTTGTTGGAAGAGGCGGCTCGTCAGCGCGAGGAGGTTGCTCGACCTCTGTCACTGCCAACTGAATCTACCGAACAAGTGCCACAAGCCCAAGGCCCCTGTTTCCAAGTGAGCAAGATTCACTTTGAGGGGGCGTCGCAGTTGTCTGCCAGCCAGCAAACCCGATTGGCGTCTCCTTACCTCAATAGCTGCATGGGGCTCATCCACATCAATGCCCTTATTCGCGATGTCAGTCAGTGGTATCTGGCGGCCGGCTTCGTCACCAGCCGAGCCTTTCTGCCTGAGCAGGATTTGGCGAAGGGGACGCTCACCATTGCGGTGCTCGAAGGGCGCATCGAAGCCATTGTGGTTAATGGCGAGCCGGATCCCATCACTCGTACCCTCTTCCCAGGCCTGGTCGGGCAGGTGCTCAATCTGCGTGATCTGGAGCAGGGGGTAGACCATCTTTCTCGCCTGCATTCGCTCTCTTATCAGCTTGATATCCAGCCGGGTCGTGCGCCTGGTCAATCCATCGTCAATTTGAAGGGCACCAAGGGTGTACCGCTACAAGGTGCGCTGGAGTTCGACAACAGTGGTCAGCAGAGCACAGGGGAGGAGCAGGGGAGAATTTCGTTGACTGCCGACAACCTGTTGTCACTGGCCGAGCAATGGACCCTGATGGCTGGCAGTAGCACTGATGGGCGAGCCAGCCACAACGCCACCAACTGGCAAGCCGGTTTCAGTTTGCCCTATGGCTACTGGTTGTTTGATGTCGGTTATCAATTTGGCGATTACCGCAACGATATCGACTCTCGCGGCTATGTCTATGAAAGCCGCGGTGATACCCGTACCACTACTGGCTCTGCCACGCGCACCCTCTATCGAGATGGGCAGAGCAAGATATCCGGTGTGCTGGGCGTGACTCATCGTCAGAGCCGCAACTTCATCATGGAACAGTTACTGGAAACCAGCAGCTACCAGCTCTCGTCCCTGCGGCTTGGCCTTAATCTGGCGACGCGAGTAGACCGTCATTTCTTCACCTTAAACCCTACCTTGACGCTCGGTACCGACTGGTTCGGAGCGGACCGCGACCGTGGCCGCTCGGCTTTGTGGCCGCAGGCCCAGTTTGAGAAATGGGGGCTGTTTGGCAGCTACAGCACGGCAGGTGGTCAGTGGGGATGGCTCTCGACCTTCAATGCCCAATGGACGCCTGACCGGCTCTATAGCGTGGAGCGTTTGTCGCTGGGCGGCGAGGCATCGGTGCGCGGGTTCAAAGAGCAGAGTATCAGCGGGGATGTGGGCGGATACCTTCGAAACGAGCTGAGTTGGCAAGGAACTACCCCGACCTGGCTCGGTCAATGGCGTACCTGGCTGGCGCTGGATATGGGGCAAGTGGACATGGGCAATCAGGGGGATGAGTGGCGTGGCATGGTGGGCACCGCCGTGGGGTGGGAGCAACGCTATCGCCACTTTACCGGCAACGTCAGCGTGGGCTTTCCGTTAAGCGCCCCCGCCTGGCTCAATGCAGATCCCTGGGTGCTCTACTACCGGGCGAGTGTGGCGTTCTAGCAATAGGATGGCGATGCGTCGAGCGTCGCGAGATGGCAATCAAGACGTGAATGGACGATTGAAGATGGTTGAGATGGATGCAAGCGCAATGAAGAAGCAAGGTGAACCGCGGTTTTCTCTGGTATGTCGGGCCGTGGTGTATCAGCTATGTGCATTGTTGGCACTGCAACCTGCCCACCCGGCATTTGCTGAAGGCATTGCGGTGGCGACCGGTAATACCACCCTCAATCAGGCCGGTAACGGAGTGCCCATCGTCGACATTGCCACCCCCAACGGCGCCGGGTTATCGCACAACCTCTATCAGGATTTCAACGTTGGCCAGGCGGGCGTCATCCTCAATAATGCCACCGGACAGCTGACCCAAACCCAGCTGGGTGGGCTTATTCAAAACAACCCCCACCTCAATGGTCAAGCGGCCAATCTCATCATCAACGAAGTGGTGGGTGCCAACCCGTCGCAGTTGCAAGGCTATCTGGAAGTGGCTGGTCCGCAGGCTGGTGTGGTGGTGGCCAACCCCAATGGCCTCACCTGTGATGGCTGCGGTTTCATCAATACCCCCAATGTGACGCTCTCGACCGGCAAGCCGGTGCTGGATGCACAAGGCCAGTTGCAGGCCCTCGATGTGAAACAGGGGACCCTGACCGTAGGTGGCAAGGGACTGGATGCGACCAGACAGGCATCGGTCGACTTGGTGGCGCGCGCCGTCCAGCTTAATGGCGCACTGCATGGCCAGACCGTCAATGTGGTGGCGGGGGCCAACAAGGTTGACCGCCAGACTGGGGAAATCGTTGCTCAGGCTGGCAATGGCCCAGCTCCAGAAGTGGCCATCGACACAGCCGCGCTGGGCGGCATGTACGCGGGCAAAATCCGGCTGGTCTCGACCGAACAAGGTGTGGGGGTCAATCTGGCCAACGTGGTGGCCAAACAAGGGGATTTGACCCTTGATGCCAATGGCCGCGTGCGGCTGCGTGACAGCAGCAGTGCCGGCAACCTGCAGGTCAGCAGTCAGGGTGATCTGGCGGTAACGGGGGCTATCCACAGCGGTGGTGCAGCGAAGCTGGCTGCTGGCGATGAGTTGACGGCGCAAGATGCCGATATCGCGGCAAAAGGCGATGCCACGTTGAAGGCGCGTGCACAACAGTTGCGGCGAACCAAGGTCAGCAGCGGTGGCACCTTGGCGCTGCAGGCGAACGATGCTCTGGTGGTACGAGAAGGCGAGTTGCAGGGTGAGATACTCCATGTCACGGCGCAACAGTTGGATACCCAGTCGGCATTGACTGCAAAGGAAGTAACTCTACAGGCGGAGCAGCTGCGCCAAGCGGGCAATGTTCAAGGAACCTCAGTGCGGTTGGCAGCGGGCGCGCTGCGTCATGAGGGTACGACCCAGGCAGCGCAGAACCTGACTATCGATACGACGACGTTGGATAACCAGGGAGCGTTGAAGAGTGGGCAAGCGATGAGCGTCGTGCTCAGGGAGCGAGGCCATAACTCCGGCGAGCTGAGTGCGGGCAACAACCTGGCGATACAAGCCGGTACGCGCTGGGAGCAGGGAGATCAGGGTAAAAGTCACGCAGGTCAGCGCATGCAGCTGCAGGCTCAGCAGGTGAGCCTTGGGGGGGGCGTTGGTGCTCCGACGCTGGATGTTAACGCTAATGAGCTGACCGTGGCGGGCAAGGTGAAGGGCAACGCAGTGCAGTTGCAGGCGGGTGTGCTGACCAACCGGGGCGAGGTGCAGGCAGGGCAGACCCTGAACTGGCAGGGTAGCCGACTGACCAACAGCGGCACCCTGCAAGGGGACAAACAACTGGTGCTCAAGGGGGATGCCTTGCAGAACCAAGGCTCTCTGGCGGGAGGCGACAGCCTGACGTTGCAGGCCGATACCCTCGACAACGAGGGGCGTATCGCCAGTCAGCTGGCGACGCTGGCCGGTCGTCAGCTGCGCAGCAGTGGCACCTTGCTTGGGGTCTCCCGGCTGATTCTCAAAGGGGATGAACTGGCCCTGACAGGGCAGCAGCTGACCGACGGTGAACTGGAGCTGGGCAGCCGGTTGCTGCAGTTGAGCGGCCAAAGTCTGGTCGGTGGCCAGGCCCGGGTGACGGCCGAGACAGGTAACTTCGATGGTGTACTGAAGGCGCAGTCGTTGGTGCTGGCAGTCAAGGAGGCTACGAGCGAGGGCAAGCTGCACAGTCGGGAAGGTATTGCGTGGGGAGGGCAACGGTTTGCGACGGGGAGTGCGAGCGAGCTGCTGGCCAACCAGGGCGTGAGTCTGAGCGGCGACCAGCTGGCACTGGGTGGTACGGTTGGTGCGGGCCAGGATATGGCCATCAAGGGCAAGCAGGTCACGCAACATGGTCAGCTTGCCAGTGGCCAGGGGATGAAGGTCGATGCCGATGAGCTGGCGTTGGCCGGGCTGGTGCAAGGGCGTGCAATTACCCTGACCAGTGAGCGTGCTACCCAGCAGGGGCGCATCTTGGCCACCGATGCGCTGAACTGGCACAGCAAGCAGCTGGATGGCAATGGCTGGCTGCAGGCCGGTCAGGCCCTGAATTTGAACGGGGAGCGGCTGACCCACAGCGGTACGGCAGTGACGGCTGGCAAGCTGGCGCTCACATTTGCCGAACTGAACAGCACGGGTGGCCTGTTTGCCGATGAAGTGGCGGTGACGGGGTCCCGCCTGCTGTTGAAGGGGGCGCTGGAAAGCAAGTCATCCGCGCAGATAACGGCCGACGAATTACAACTGGGTGGGGAGCTGCGCACCGGGGCTGACCTGGCACTGGGGGTGACCTTGTTGACTCTGTCCGGGAGTCAGCATGTTGGTGGCAACCTGCAACTGCAGGCCGAGCAGGCCGATGTGAGCGGAGAGCTGGAAGTCGGCAAGCAGCTCAAGCTGGATGCCAAGACGCTTGCCAGCAGTGGCAAGCTGCTGGCAAGCCAGGCTGATATTGCGGCGGTCAACTGGCAACAGCGTGGAGAATTGACCACCGACAATGCGCTGGTCTGGCGTGGCGACAAGCTGACTCAGGAGGCTGGCGGCGCCCTGCGCGCCGGTGGCGTGCTGAACCTGAGCGGTGATGACATCACCCTGGCCGGGGATGTGGCTGCCAAAGGTGATGTGGCAGTGGTGGCCAATGCGTACCAGCAACAGGGGGCCATGAATGCGGCCCAGGGGCTGCGTATCGATGCGACCAGGCTACAACTGGATGGCACTACCCAGGCGAAGGCGGCGCAGTTGCATAGCCAGGTGGGAAGCAGTCGTGGTCAGCATTTGATAGGTCAGCAGCTCAACTGGCTGAGCGACACTCTGGTCAACCAGGGGTGGCTGCAAGCAGGGGAGAGTCTCGCGCTGGCAGGGCGTACGCTTGATAACGAAGGCACGGTCATCGCTGGTGGCGACCACCAACTCAACGCCACGGAGCGCCTCACCAATCAGGGCAACCTGGCAGGCAAGACACTTTCTCTGACAACCAAAGAGCTGCAAAACGGCGGGCTGTTGCAGGGTAAACAGGGTATTACGCTGCAGGCGGCAGAGGCCACCTTGACTGGCCGCTTGGCCAGTCAGGGGGCGGTCCAGCTAGGGGCAAAACTGCTGGCGCTGGGTGGCAATGCAAACATCGGTGGTGCCCTTACCCTGCTGGGGGATACGCAGCAGCTTGCTGGCGTCTGGCGGGTTGGCGGGTTGCTGCAAAGTACCGGTAAACAACTGACGTTGGCTGGTGACTGGCAAGCGGGGCAATGGCAATTGCAAGCTGATGCGCTCACCAACAAGGGGCGGCTGGCCAGCGAACAGGCAGCCAATTTTAAGGTGACAGAGTGGCACAACGAGCAGGGTGCCACCCTGGTTGCCGCGGGACCGTTGAACCTGACTGGCCAGCGCTTGTTGCAACAAGGGCGCTGGCTGGGTAATGGCAGCCAAACCCTGATGGTTGACGAGATAACCCAGCAAGGTCAGTGGCTGGGTGACGGTGCCTTGCAGGTGAAAGGGAGTAAGCTGGTTAACAGCGGCACCTTGCGGGCCGCCGGTCTTGATTTGACCGTGAATGAGCTTGAAAACCGAAGCCGGATGGAGAGCAGCGGTGAGTTTAACTGGCTGGGGGGGCAGTGGCGCAATCTGGGCGCGCTGTTGGCCGGGCATGCCACGCTGACGGGCGATACCTTGCTCAACAGCGGGGATGTGGGTACCCGTCAATTGACCATGAAGGCGGCCACCCGTCTGGACAACCGCGGTGTATTGGTTGGCAAGGAGGGGATAAACCTAGCGGCGGCGACCCTGAACTCGCAGGGTGACATGCTGAGTAATGGTCCCATGCAGTTGGGGGCCTCACTTCTGAATCTGAATGGCCTGACCCAGGCCGACGGTGAGCTCGTTGTGACGGCGGAGCAGGCAGCGCTGGCCGGCAACCTGGCTGCCGACCAACTGCAGTGGCGCGGCAAAACGCTGGTGATGTCGGGCACGGTGGCCGCGCGAGATGTCACCTTGAGTGGTGAACAAGTGACGCTGGATGGCACCCTCAAAGGGGACCATCAGCAGGTGACGGCGACCACCCTCACTACCGGCCAGCAGAGTCAATTGTTGGCCAAAACAGGGCAACAGCTGACGGCTGGCCAGATGACGCTGCAGGGCAGTGCGGTAGCGGGAGGGGCCCAGCGCATCGAAGCCACCCTGTTGTCACAACAGGGGATATTGGCCAGCGGTGGCTCACTGTCACTGCAGGTCGCCGATACCCTGCGCAATGATGGTAAGGTGTCGGCGCAAGCGATAACGTTGACGGCGGCACACATTGACAACGGTGGTGCGCTGGTCAGCAAGGACGCACTGAACCTGAAGACTGGCACCCTGACGAACCGGGGCCACTGGCAATCGGACCAGGGCATCACCTTGACGGCCAACCGGCTGCTCAACAGCGGTCAGTGGGTCAGCGGCCTGGGCCAGACATTGACACTGGATGCACTGGATAACAGCGGAACGTTGCTTGCCGGTGCTGACCTTACCATCAACGCTCCCCAGCTGAGCAGCAGCGGCAAGCTGTTGGCCAATAAAGACCTTGTTCTGAATACCAACGAAGCCACGCTGGGCAGTGGCAGCACCACAGCCAGCAATGGCCAGTTGCAACTCCATGCGGGCACATTGACCAGCCAGGGGACACTCTCATCGGCGGGGGATCTGAGCTGGCAAGGCGCGAATTTGGCGCACAGCGGCAGTGCCGTGACCAATGGCGCGCTGACGCTGCAGGGTGAGTCCGTCACCCTGGACGGTGACCTGCAAGGGGAGCGGGTGTTGCTGGACTCCGGCACACTGACCAGTCGCGGCAAGCTGACCAGCCGTGGCGACCTGGCGGTCAATGCCCGTGATGCGGTGCAGCACCATGGCCAACTGCAAGGCAATCAGGTTGTGCTGCGCAGTGCCAGCTGGCAGGGAAGCGGTGGCGTCGGCAGTGGCGGCGCACTTGAGCTACGTACCGGGCAGCTGCAACTGGCCGGTCCGTGGCGAATTCGTGGTGAGGCAGACATTCAGGCCGATACCATGACGCTGGGGGGCTCGCTGGTGAGTGGCGGCAACCTGACGCTTACCAGTCGGGGGGCATTGACCAGTCAGGCGGACAGCCAGCTAGTGTCTGGCGGAGCACTGTCCCTTGATGGCGCTATCCTGACGCAACAAGGGTTGTGGCAGTCGGCGCGTGGCATGAACCTCAAGGGCTCACGGTTCGAGCAGCAGGGTGACTTGCTGGCTGGCGGTGACCTGCGCTTGCGCAGCGGCTATTGGCAACAAGGTGGCAAGACCCGGGCAAACGGGGGACTGAACGCCGAGCTGACCGAGGGGGCGACCCTTGCAGGCACAGTACAGGCCGATGGCAATGCAACCCTCTCGGCGCCCGCGCTCACCCTCAAGGGGACCCTGGCCGCCAAAGGCAACGTGGCGCTTAGTGCCAATACCCTGATAAGCCAGCTCGGCAACTTGCTGAGCGGCGGCGAACTGGCCATGAATACCGCTCTCATCGAGCAGCAGGGCCGTGTTGAAACGACTCGTCTGCAAAGCGGCGGTGCGCTGCAAAATGATGGGGTGATCTTGGTTACCGGCCAGGGCAGCATCAGCGGTGCGCGGCTGGATAACCGGGGCACCCTGCAGGGGGATGGCCTCACCATCAGCAGTCGCCAGCTCGACAATCGTGGTGCCTTGCTGGGCAATACCCTGACACTGACCCATGACACCCTGCTCAACCGGGGGCGGGTACAGGGCGGCACGCTGAACCTGACGACTCGGCAACTGGATAACAGCCAGGGGGCCGTTCTGCGCGGCCAGCATGTGGGGGACATCACTGCCACAACGCTGACCAACGCTGGTGAGCTCTCCTCGGCCGGCCAACTTTTACTCAAGGGCAGCCAGCTCGACAACAGTGGTCTCATCAGTGCCAATTTACTGGAGGCCTCGCCACTGGCGCGGCTGGCCAACAGCGGCACCCTGTTTGGACAACAGCTGACCCTGCGCAGCGGCGAACTATATGCACCGGGCAAGATACTGGCGGGGCAGAAGGCGACGCTGGATGCGGGTCGGGTAACGGGCATCGGTGAATGGCTCTCTGGCGGGGACCTGGCACTCAAGGTGGGTTCATCGATGACCAGCCAGGGCATCCTCAGCGCCAAGGGGTCGTTGGACCTGCAGGTGCAGGGGGACTGGCAACATCAGGGGCAGTGGGGGGCAGGCCAGCGTTTCAATGCGGGCGTCACCGGTCAGCTTAATAACCGCGGTGCGTTGGTGAGCAATGGTGTCATGCAACTGGGTGCCCAGCGGTTGGAGAACAGCGGCAGTGTGCAGAGTGGGCAAGGGCTGACGCTCAATACGCAGGGTGATCTGCGCAACACCGGTATGCTGGCCAGCCTAGGCGACCTGGGGTGGCAGGGTGAGTCGCTGTTTAATGGCGGGACTGTATATAGCGGTGGCAACCAGAAATTGACGGCAAATAGCAATCTGACCAATGAGGGCGGCACGCTATTTGCTGAGCATAATATCACCTTGAGGCAGGGCACTACGGGAGGGCATTTAAATAACGAGGGAGGTACGATAGAGGCTGCAACGGGGGACTTAATCGTTGATATAACCAACGTGACCAATAAAGCTACGTCGGTGAATGTGACCCAGTCAACAGTAGACTATCGAGAACATATCCCGGGGCAAGGTGCGAGAGTCATATACGTACCAACACATACAAGTCAGCTTTCGGCTCGTCAGCCTTGCAGTGGAGCCCAGGGTGGATCCTGCGTGTACTTTATACCCCGCGATTGGGGAAACAAAACGTTCGTTATTAAAGAGGATAAGCTAAATGCAGAGGTGATGGGCCGAGGTCGCATGCTCGCTGGTCGTGATATCGCAATTAATGCCACGCAATTAACAAATGATGCGGGAACCATTGCAGCAACAAAAAATATAAGTTTGATAGCCAATACTCTTGTCAACCGCAGTTATCAAACAGGGACAGTCAAAGAGATATATGAATACGAATTTATAGGCGATGACAATCCTTATCGAGTGTATGCGTACTCGTCAGGTTTACGCCCAGGTGAGTCAGGTTTCGTGTCACTTGCATATGGATTTAAAGGTGCTCGTTCCGAGAGGGGTGATGGTGTATCTCATTCATCCCTTATATCGGCAGGCGATAACCTAACCGGCACCGTTGCCGGGATGATCGATAACGTCACGATCAAAGCCCATGCTGGACCGGTCAGCAGCACCACCGAACGCCCCTCCATCTCCTTGCCGCAAGCACAGGGTGCGGGTACCGCCCCCGGTTTACAGGGCGATGCCCAATACTTGGCGCAGAAGCTAAAACCCGTCGGCCCGGACAACGGCGTGCCCTTGCCTGACTTTCAGTTGCCCAATGGCGACAAGGGGCTCTTTACCATTAACGGCAATAGCGACAGTCCCTACCTGATTGAAGTCAACCCGCTGCTGGCCAATCTGGGTCAGGCCGGTAACGGTATGATGGATCGCATTGATGCTGCGCTTCAGCAGCAGTTGCAGGGGGCTGGACCGCTCTCCTTCGAGGCGGTTTCAGGCAGTGGTGGCGTTGCTCAGGTTACAGATCATGGAACGGACTGGACGCTGCCGGGCCGTACAAGTGGCGGGTTCAACGCCCCTGATCTGCAGTTGCCAAGCGGAATGACACCGTCAAACAGTGGTCATGTCACCACAGCAGGTCAGTGGCAACAGAGCTTGCAACCGGGTTGGCAAGCGCCGGTGGTCTCGGCCGTAGCGGTAACGGCGCCTGGCCCGGTGCAAACCGGCCAGCAAACGGTGCCTGCGCTGGCGACCCAGCCACAGATTGAAACCAGCCCGACTCTGACCCAGGTCGATAAATTCCTCGGCTCCAGTTACTTCTTCGGGCAGGTAAATTTTGCGCCAGAAAAAGATATCAAGCTGCTCGGTGATGCCGCCTTCGATACCCGTGTTATCCGCGATGCGGTGCTGGCGCAAACGGGCCGCCGCTTTATCAATGGCGAGATGGGCTCTGATTTGGCCCAGATGCGCTGGC
Organism: Aeromonas sp. 159; assembly: GCF_963862045.1. NCBI lineage: Bacteria > Pseudomonadati > Pseudomonadota > Gammaproteobacteria > Aeromonadales > Aeromonadaceae > Aeromonas > Aeromonas sp. 159. The sequence goes on from NZ_CAWLMI010000033.1 coordinate 57,235, forward strand.
TGATTGATAACGCGGCGCAAAACCGCCGTGATCTGGGTCTGACCCCGGGGGTAACGTTAAGTGCCGCTCAGGTTGCCCAGCTTGGCCGCAGCATGGTGTGGTGGGAGCCGGTCTGGTTCAACGGCCAGATTGTGCTCGCGCCCAAGCTCTATCTGACCGAGGCCGACAAGCGCCATCTCTCAGGTAGCGTAATTACTGCTGCCAATATCGATCTCACTGCTGGTGGCATCAACAATAGCGGCACTCTGTTGGCCGATGGCACACTCTCGCTCAAGAGCGGCACAACCCTGGTCAACCAGGGCCAAATCCAGGCTGGCGGTCGACTTGAGCTGCTCGCCAAGGGGGATATCCTCAATCAGAGCCTTATCAAGGGTGGAAAGGTCGCCATTGCATCGCTGGATGGTTCGGTGCGCAATGAAACCCGGACGGCCCAGCGTCATGTGGATGTCAACGGCATTCTCTCCGATGTCTTGAGCGACCAGACCCGCTTTAGCCGCACCGATATCGGCGATATCGCCCGCATTGAATCGGCTGGTAACCTGATGTTGCAGGCAGGGCTGGATATTTCGCTGTCGGCCAGTAACCTGCTGTCTGGGCTGGATATGACCCTCAATGCAGGGAGGGATATCACCATTGGCAGTCTGGAAGATAGACGCAAGTGGGAAGAGGGTAATAGCCGTTTCTCCCGAGTCGAGCAGTTGATGAGCGAGCTCAATGCCACTGGCAATCTCTCCCTCACTGCAGGCAATGACCTGAGTCTGGTTGCCTCAACGGCTGAAGCCAAGGGCGATGTGAGCCTGAGTGCAGGCAATAACCTGGTTCTGGCCAGCGAAGCGAACCAGACCAGTGATGATGTGCACCAAGGTAAAAAACACACCATCGACCGCACTATCACCCAAATCGGCACCACTGTCTCTGGTGATAACGTGAGTCTGAGTGCAGGCAACAACTTGCTGGCCCAGGCCAGCACCATCGAGGCACAAGGCAAGGCCAGCCTGCAAGCAGGTGGTGAACTGCAACTGCTTACGGCTGACAACGAGGCCTATCACTTCGAGAAGAGCAAGACCAAAAACACCTTCAAGTCAAAAAGTACCGAGATAGAGCAGAAGGATGTGACGGCACAGGGTACTACCATCACTGCCGGTGGCAACGTGAGCCTCGCCAGCCAGGGGGACATGACCCTCAAGGGCAGCGATATCAAAGCCGCAGACAGCCTTGCCATTGACACTGACGGTCAACTCAAGCTCCTGACCGCAACCGACGAGCACTTCTACCGCAAGGATGAGAAGAAGAGCGGTGTGATGGTGAAGATGTCCGGCAATGGCACCAACAGTACCATCGAGCGTCAGAACCAGCTGGACGGGGCTGATATCAATATCAGCGCGGGCCAGGGTGTATTGCTGCAAGTGGGTCAGCGTGAGGGTGAAACCTTGCAAGCTCGACTCGATACACTGGCAGCTCAGCCAGGAATGGCCTGGGTTGAGCAGGTTCGCGCTATGCCAGGTGTGAAGATGGAGGCGGTGCAAGAGGCTTATGAGCAGTGGAACTACAGCCAACAAAGTCTGAGTCCAATTGCGTCCTCAATTATTGCCATCGCCTTGGCTGTTGCAACCGGAGGGGCGGGAGCAGCAGCACTGGGGGCAGCTCAAGGGACAGCCACAGCTGCCATGGCCAATGCAGCGTTCAGCACCCTGGTTAGCCAAGCAACTATCTCCACCATTAACAATGGCGGAAATCTGGGAGCGGTACTCAAAGAGCTGGGCAGCAGTGCCAGCGTCAAGCAGTTAGCGACCTCGGTGGCAACGGCAGGGGCGCTACAGGGACTGGACAAAGCGATGGGATGGGCGAGTGCTGCACCAGCGGCCAGCAATGCCGCCAGCCAGCCTGCGGCCTCCAATCTGTTCTCCTGGGATACCTTCAACCGAGTGACCAGTCACTCGGTCGTGACCGCAGGGATTAACACCACCATCAATGGCTCCCACTTTGCGGATGCCTTTAAAGCCAGCCTGTTGTCCAATATTCAGGGGGAAGTGGGTAAAGCCACGGCCAACTGGATAGGGGATCAAGGCATTAAATTTGATGCTGCTAACAGCCCGTTGGCAGAGGCAGGAAAAATCGCTGCCCATGGGGTGACCAGCGGCGCCATTGCCGAGATTACTGGCGGCAAGTTTGCGGCGGGAGCGGCAGGCGGCGCTATGTCAGAGCTGGCCAGTAACTGGAGTCTAGGGGCCTTTGGCGGCAACGAGGAGTATCAGGTTGCCCTCAACAAGGTGTTGGGTGGCCTTGCAGCAGCGGCAGTTACTGGCGATGCTGCTGATTTCGATACCGGTGCTGAGCGGGCGGAGACGGTGTATCGTTACAATAGTCTCCAGCATATGTTTAATTTAGCTGCTGAAGCGAAGATGGCCGATGTGAATAAAGGACTTGAACCCATAATTAAAAAGGCTGATGAAGAGGCTAAGAAAGAAACGCTAAAGGAAACACTTAAAACAAGTACCTATATTGTCGGTGCCGCATATTTTGGACCTGCAGCAGCAGTCGAGAGTGTTTTCGCAGGATCATCAATATCAACTATGGCTAATGCAGCATATCAGTGGTATGACCTTAGTCGGCCTGGCAATGAAAATAAATCTTGGGATTATTGGGGAAGTGCTAATGCAGCAGTTACAGGAGCGTTGGCCCCTGGTAGAGGTATAAAGGAAAATATAGGTATAGCTATTGGCTCATCTCTGATTTTAGATGATTTTAGTATTGATAAGGCTGGTGTTTCCGGGGTCGGAGCTGCCTTGGGGGGCGCATATGGAAAGTATATGCCTGGGCTTTCGAATAAGATCCTAAAGGGAGACAAAATTCCAGGGTTTGTTTTTGAAACGACAGGCAGTCTTGGTGGTGAGTTTTTTACTGGGTACTCTAATAAGTTGCTTTTAGAGAGAGTTGAAAAAAAGAGGTTATGAAATGAAGTATTATCTTGGGTTATGGCTTTACTCATGTTTTTTTTGTGTCCTTTTATGTTTTTTGATCGGAGGGGTAAGCTCCATCTTTTTTTATTTTAAAGAAGGCGAGCTTCTTGTTCCTAAAGGAGAGGTTGAACGGGGTGTTATATTTGGATTTATAGCGGGAACATCGATATCAATATATGTTTTTGTTGTCTCTCTCTTTAAAAAAAGTGAAAAAAAAGAGTGAGGTAAAGTATATGTGAGTTTTGAAACAAACAAATAACAGACTGGTTAGATAAGTATGGTAGGAGATAATCGGAGATAATCTGGAGATAATCTGGGACACCCACCTTTTTGACAGAGGCGTAGTGCTGTTGTTGACTTGAGAGGTCACCGTTGAGGGATGTGCCATGACCATTGCCCGTTCACGTCAAATCAGCTTGCAGGATACGCCTTACTACCACGTGGTCAGTCGCTGTGTGCGGCGAGCTTTTCTGTGCGGAGAGGATTCCCACTCCGGCCAGAGTTATGAGCATCGACGCCAATGGGTGGTCGACAAGTTGGGGCAACTGTCGCGGCTGTTTGCTATCGGCATTTGTGCCTACGCGGTGATGAGCAATCACTATCATCTGGTGCTCAAGGTGGAGCCAGATACTGCGGCCAACTGGAGTGAGCGGGAGGTGGCTGAGCGCTGGGCGGCGCTTTTCCAGTGGCCGAATTTGGTCAGGCGTTGGTATCAGGGGGAGATGTTGATCGAGCCTGAACTGGCTGTTGTGCAGCAATTGCTTACCCAATGGCGAGAGCGGCTTCACTCCATCAGCTGGTTTATTCGGCTACTCAATGAAAATCTGGCCCGTCAGGCCAATTAGGAAGATAGTTGCAAGGGCCATTTCTGGGAGGGCCGCTTCAAGAGTCAGGCTTTGCTCACCGAATCTGCCTTATTGGCCTGTATGGCGTATGTTGACCTCAATCCGATACGAGCCGCGTTGACCGATCGGCCAGAGCAGAGTGACTACACCAGTATCAAACAGCGCCTTGACGAGCCTGCTGCTCCTGAGGTTTTGCCACCACTGTTACTGCCGTTTCCAGCCAGGGGAAGCCTGAAGAACTGCCCTATTCCTTCACCGACTACCTGATGCTGGTTGATTGGACAGGCCGTGCTATTCGGCCCGACAAACGGGGTCATATTCCGGCTCAACTTGGACCCATTCTGGAACGGTTGGGCCTTGATGGTGTTCTCTGGTTGAAACAGGTGGCGCTATTCAGGCGACAAGGGATAAGAGTGGTGGGAGGCAGAGATCAATGCCAGCAGTTTGCCCGCCACTGTGGCCAGCGGCGATGCCATCAACCACAGATTTGATTGCTTTGCGTTTACCCTGCTGATAGCTCTGGGTATTGCACATAGTCCAGTAAATGGTTGTGCAGGGGCCGTTGCTTTCTAAACCTGAAAATTTCTCCTGCCAGCCGAGTTTTACATGCATCAGTTCGAATGCATACACCCTTATAATGCCTGCAAGCAGTTCGATAGTGGCTTGCTACAAAAGGTGGGTGTCCTAATTGTATCCTAATTGTATCCTAATTGTATCCTAATTGTATCCTAATTGTATCCTAATTGTATCCTAATTGTATCCTAATTGTGCTATGCTGCAGCGTCTGCGCAAGGGAGTGCAGCTGGAAGATGGCACCGCCAAGTTCAACAAGATCAAACCGGCTGGCGGTGAGGGTCTGAACCAGTGGTTCAACGTCACCCTGACCGAAGGTCGCAACCGTGAAGTGCGCCGCCTGTGGGAATCCCAGGAAGTGCAGGTGAGCCGCCTGATGCGGATCCGCTACGGTGACGTCAAGCTGGACCGCGGCATCCCGCGCGGCGGCTGGCAAGAGCTGAAACTGCCGGAAGTGAACTACCTGCGCGGTCTGGTCAACCTGCCGCCGGAGACCGAATCCAAGGTCGATCTGCAGCAAGATGGCAAAACCAGCCGTCACAAGCAGGCCGCCCAGATCCGTCGCGCCGTGTAGCGTCACAAAGAGATGCAGGGCAAAGAGCCGCGCGCTCGCGCCACCACCGCCCGTCGCAAGCCGCAAGCCTCTACCCGCAACTCCGGCACCGGCAGCAAGTAAGCCGACAACCCGTTGCGAACTGCGCGCCGTCAAATAGCGCACAGTCGGCCAAGCAAAGGCCCGCACCAACTGGTGCGGGCCTTTTTCATCTCTAGCGGGTGACCTCCAGCTGCCGGCTGGCTCCGGTCATATGGCAATGATTGCTCTCACACTCCTCAGTTGGCCGGTGTCATCCACTCTTTGTTGAAGTCGCGGATAAACATCTCTCCCTCTTCATTGCGGGCGGTGACCAGATAGAAGGTGACGTTCTGGCGAAACAACGAGAGGCGGTAGAGGGCAGCGTTGTCCTCCTCCGAGAGGTTCTTTTTCGAGGTGTCGTTGATGGGCACCAGATCGACTTTGCCCTTTTTCAGCAGTTCGACACACTGGTTGAGGCGGTTGGTGGTTCTGACGACCAGCTTCTGCTCGATGGTCACCCGCTCGATAGCATCGGAGAACCACCCCTTGGGCACGCAGGCGGTTTTCTGCTGCCAGGGCGGGGATTCCAGTCCCTTCTTGTCGGGCGTGGTGTACCAGGACTGGATATCGAAGGCTATGGGGGTACTGAACAGCAGGGTGTTGCTGCGCTCGTTGGTCCAGGTAAAGGGGAAGGCGGCGATGGCGTTGCCCAGCTCGATGTTTTTAAGTCCTCTCGGCCAGGGCTGGTAGGAGACCCTCAGATCCGGGTGGCCTGCCGCTTTGAGAGTGGTGAGCACCTTGCTTGCCAGCTCGCCGCCATTGGCCAGCGTCGCTGAAGAGTAGGGGGGCAATTCGCCGGTGATAATTACCGCGCTCTGCACAGTGGCGGCCGGGAGCAGCGAAAGAGCAAACAGGGTGGCACGAAGGCGAAGGGACGAGCGGAGTCGATAAGTGGCAGAGGGCGTTACCGGATAACGGATGTGCATGGCGGGTGACCTCACCTCTATCGATTGCTGACAGCGTAGCGGTTTCGGCAGGGAAAAAACAGACTCGATAAATGCTACTGGTCGCGGTGTATGGCCCTTGAAGTTCCCTTTGGCGGGCGGAAGGGGCTGTGGCGGTTGCTCTGCTCCGGTGAGCTTGTTAGCCTGTGCGGCTCTGACAGAGGAGTGAACGATGAGCAAGGTACTTGATGAGCTGCTGGCGTTGCTGGCGCTGGAAAAAATCGAGGAGGGCCTGTTTCGGGGCCAGAGCCAGGATCTCGGTCTGCGGGCCGTGTTTGGCGGACAGGTAATGGGGCAGGCCTTGTCAGCCGCCAAGCAGACGGTCGAGACCGGCCGTCAGGTTCACAGTTTTCACTCCTACTTCCTGCGTCCGGGGGATGTGACCCGTCCCATCGTCTATGACGTGGAGAATATCCGTGACGGCCAGACCGTCTCCACCCGCCGGGTCAAGGCGATTCAGGGCGGCAAGCCCATCTTCTATCTCAACGCCTCATTTCAGGTGCCGGCCGATGGTTTCGAGCATCAGGCGCAGATGCCGACCGGCATCACCCCGCCGGAGGAGCTCAAGAGCGAGCTGGAGCTGGTGCGCCCTTACGAGAACCTGATCCCGGCCTCCCTGCGCGACAAGATCCTCTGCGAGCAGCCCATCGAGATGCGCCCGGTGACCCTGGTCGACCCTATTCGGCCGACGGTGCAGGACCCGGTGCGTCACGTCTGGTTCAAGGCCAACGGTCAGATGCCGGACGATCTGCGGGTGCACAAATACCTGCTGGCCTACGCCTCCGACTTCAACTTCCTGCTCACCTCGCTGCAGCCCCACGGGGTGTCGTACTGGGAGCCGGATATGCAGGTGGCCACCATCGATCACTCCATGTGGTTCCACCGGGATTTCCGCTTCGACGACTGGCTGCTCTACGTGGTAGACAGCCCGAGCGCCAGCAGCGGTCGCGGTCTGGTGCGCGGCCAGTTCTTTACCCGTGATGGCATGCTGGTGGCGAGCACCATGCAGGAGGGGGTGATCCGCCGTCGCGGCAGTTAAGGCCTCAAAGCGGATAGCAAAACGGGGTGGCTTGGGCCACCCCGTTTTCGTTGCTGCGATGTGGGCGGGCGCTGCGGGATCAGCCGCCGCGCTGGTACTTGAAGCGCTTCTTGCGCCGGTAGGGATAGACATCCTCGAACACCCCCACCTTGATGTTGCTCTGCAGCATCTTCCAGTAGTTGGCGTCGAACATCTCCTTGTGCAACTGCAACATGATCTCGCGCACCTGCGGCTTTTGCAGCAGGAAGGTGGCGAACTCCTCCGGGAAGATGTCGTTGGGGGCTACCGAATACCAGGGCTCGGCGCTCCACTCATCCTCGGGGTAGCGCGGCGGCGGGATCTGGCGGAAGTTGCACTCCGTCATGTAGCAGATCTCGTCGTAGTCGTAGAAGACCACCCGGCCGTGACGGGTGACGCCAAAGTTCTTGAACAGCATGTCCCCCGGGAAGATGTTGGCCGCCGCCAGCTGCTTGATGGCGTTGCCGTACTCCTCCAGCGCAAGGCGGGTCTGCTGCTCGTCCGCCTTGTCCAGATAGAGGTTGAGGGGGATCATCTTGCGCTCGGTATAGAGGTGCTTGATCACCAGCTTGTCGTCGCTGATGGTGAGCGCAGAAGGTGCCACCGTCTTGAGCTCGGCAAGGAGCTCGGGCGAGATGCGATCGAGGGGAAACTCGAAGTTGGTGAACTCCTGGGTATCGGCCATCCGACCCACCCGATCGTGCTGTTTAACCAGCCGGTATTTTGCCTTCACCTGCTCGTGGCTCACATCCTTCGGGGGAGTGAACTCGTCTTTTATCACCTTGAACACCACATCGTAGGAGGGGAGGGTGAACACGCTCATCACCATCCCCTTGATGCCGGGGGCGATGATGAACTGATCCCGACTCTGGGCCAGATGATGGCGGTAGTGGCGATAGAGCTCGGTCTTGCCGTGCTTCTGGCAGCCGATGGCGTTGTAGATCTCGTAATCGGGCTTGTGGGGCATGATCTGGCGCAGGAAGGCGACAAACAGCGCCGGTTCGCGGGCATAGACCATAAAGTAGGCGCGGGCGAAGCCAAACACGATGGAGGCGAGATCCGGCTCGAAGATCACCGTGTCCACATAGATGCTGTGGCCGGTGCTGAGCAGGGGCAGGATAAAGGGGAAGACCTGATCTTTTACCCGGATCAGCCCCACCAGATAGGCCCCCTTGTTGCGGTAGAACACCTCTTTGAGCAGCTCGATGGCAAACGGCTCATCATGGAGTATTTGTGGGCCGTTCTCCGCAAGATGGCGGTGGATGTCGACAATATCCCGCTGTTTGTCCTCGTAGGGGAGGGTGAAGCTGTAATCCCCCAAAAGCTGGCTCAAGGTCTGCGGCAGATGGGCCAGATCGGTGCGATAGATGCGCAGCAGGGCGCTGAGATCGGGTTTGTCGCCACGGCTGACAAAGGGGTGGATATAGAGGTTCTCGTCGCGGATATTGCGATGGCGAAAGATCCGCCTATAGACGGAGTTGAAGAAGGACTCCGCCACCTCGAAGTTGTCACAACGGGGCAGCAGATCGCTGAAGGCACTTTTGACCCGCTTGAGCAGCTCCTGGGTGGCGTGGTGCTCCCCCATCATCTGGCGGATGGAGCTGGCGGTGGCCCCCACATGGTGGTCATAGAGGCGAATTCGCTCGCGCCCGGCGAGCTGCACCCCCAGCCAGTCACTGTTCTCGAAGCGGCTCTTGCTACCCTGGGTTATCTCGAGAAACCGGCTGTAAAACGACTCGAAGCGTTGCAAGATAGTCTCGGCGACGGCCTGTTCCAATGGCTGCTGCATCTCTCTCTTCCTTGTGATCTGTCGGGCCGATAGCGCGAAGGATTGGGTGTAATTTGTTCACACGTCAGGCCACTATCGCAACATTCAAACGTCTGTTCAAGTGGCAATTTTCGGGGATAAACGGTAGATTGCGCCCCTGTTTTGGTGATGGTTTAGCGACTGTTTGCTGTCTGTTTGAGAGGCCGTCCGGCCTGTGAGGAAACCCGATGAAGCTCTATTTTGTCCTGGTGGCACCTGCCCGACCTGCGAACGTGGGGGCGGCTGCCCGCGCCATGAAAACCATGGGATTCGATGCCATGCGACTGGTGGCGAGCCGGGTACACGAAGAGGAGGAGGCGAGCTGGGTGGCCCACGGCGCCCAGGAGATCCTGACTCAGGCCGAAGCGTTCGAGACTTTGCCCGAGGCGCTGGCCGACATGGATCTGGTGATCGCCACCACCGCCCGTGAGCGTGGTCGCTACCAGCACTACCTCACGCCGGGGGAGATCCGCGAGCAGATCCGCAGCAAGCCTTCCCTCGGCAAGGTCGCCATCGTTTTTGGCTGCGAGGAGTCGGGGCTTTCTAACGAGCAGCTGGCCGAGGTCGATCTCATCAGCTATCTGCCGCTCAAGGTGAGCTACCCGTCCCTCAATCTGGGGCAGGCGATCATGCTCTACGCCTACGAGATGAGTCAGCTGATGGATGAGCTGAACGCTGACGGCGGCGCTGCGGTAGCAGAAAATTTTGATAACGCCGGACAGGTTCGGGTGCTGAAAAGCAAAACAGCAGAATTGCTGGGTGAACTCGGAGTTTCGCAGGATGAAAAACTGCATCAATGGGTGATGGACCGGGTGCCCATGCTGCCGCAGCGGGATTTGAACATGCTCCACCTGCTCTGCAAAGACCTTGCGCGCAAACTTGGCAAAGAGGTTTAAGTTGACAGCCCATCGCCCGCCGCGGTATTGCTAAAAGCCACCTTCGTCAACGAGTGTTCGTCATGCAGTTATTCACCAACGTCATCACCACCACCATTATTACCGGTACCACCACAGGTGGCACTGGGGCCGGTTGATGCGCTGACGAACAAGCACAGAAATCAGAAAAGGCCCGTACCCACCCAGTACGGGCCTTTTTGTTGGATTGGTTTTTAGATTGAATTTCATAGATTTACAGGGAGAGAAAGCGATGAGAGTGTTGAAATTTGGCGGGTCTTCACTGGCCGATGCAGAGCGTTTTTTACGGGTGGCCGATATCGCGGTCAACACCCACGGCCAATCTCAGGTAGCCCTGGTGCTCTCTGCACCTGCCAAGGTGACCAATCATCTGGTGGCGCTGGTGGAACAGACCAGTCGCGGCATGGATGCCAGTTCCACCCTGTTTGAAGTGAACGGTATCTTCTCCCGACTGCTGGCCGGGTTGAAGGCAGCCTATCCGGCGCTCGATGACAAGGCGCTGCTGGCCCGTCTCACCGCCGAGCTGGATCAGGTGGAGCGCCTGATGCAGGGCATCCGTCTGCTGGGCCTCTGCCCGGACAACGTGCAGGCGCGCATTCTGAGCCGTGGCGAGAACCTCTCCATCGCCTTTATGCACGAGCTGCTGCGGGTGCGCGGTCTGGATCTGGAGCTGATCGTACCGGAAGAGCTGCTGGTCACCGACGGCGGTTATCTGGAAGCGCACGTCGATATTGAAGCCTCCCGCCTGCGCTTTGCCGCCAAGGGGCTGCGTAGCGATTGCCTCTACCTGATGCCGGGCTTTACCGGTGGCAGCGACAAGGGCGAGACCGTGCTGCTGGGTCGTAACGGCTCCGACTACTCCGCCGCCGTGCTGGCTGCCTGCGTCGATGCCGAGTGCTGCGAGATCTGGACTGACGTCGAAGGCTGTTACAGCTGCGACCCCCGTCTGGTGCCGGATGCCTACTTGCTGAAAACCCTCTCCTACAAGGAGGCGATGGAGCTCTCCTACTTCGGCGCCAAGGTGCTGCATCCGAAAACCATCGCGCCGGTGGCCCAGTTCCATATTCCCTGCCTCATCAAGAACAGCTTCAACCCGCAAGGGCCGGGCACCCTGATCGGCCCCGAGAGCGGCGACGATGACCTGAAAGTGAAGGCCATCTCGGATCTCTCCGGCATGTGCATGTTCAACGTCTCCGGTCCCGGCATGAAGGGGATGGTCGGCATGGCCGGTCGCATCTTCTCCGCCGTCTCCCGCGCCGGGGTCAGTATCGTGCTGATCACCCAGTCATCTTCCGAGTACAGCGTCAGCTTCTGTATCCACAGCTACGACAGTGAGAAGACCCGCAAGGTGCTGGAGCGTGAGTTCGAGCTGGAATTCAAAAACCAGCTGCTGGAGCCGCTGGATATCATCAGCGATCTGGCGATCATCTCCCTGATCGGTGACGGCATGCGCACCAGCAAGGGGATGGCGGCCCGCTTCTTCACCTCGCTGGCGCAAGCCTCCATCAACATCGTCGCCATTGCGCAGGGCTCTAGCGAGCGCTCTATCTCGGCGGTGGTGCGGGATCGCAAGGTGGCGGAAGCCATCAAGGCGTGCCACCAGAACTTCTTTGGCAGCCAGCAGTTTATCGATCTCTTTGTGGTCGGAGTCGGCGGCGTCGGTGCCGCGCTGGTGGATCAGATTGCCCGCCAGCAACCGGTACTGGCCGAGCAGGGCACTGGCCTGCGGGTAGTGGGCATCGCCAACAGCCGCCAGATGGCGGTCAACAAGGATGGCCTGAACCTCGCCAACTGGCGCGAACAGCTGGTGGAAGCCCGCGACAGCTTCTCGCTGGAAGGGGTGAAAAAGCTGGTGGAAGATAGCCACATCATCAACCCGGTGATCGTTGACTGCACCTCCTCCGAGGCGGTTGCCGTCCAGTATGCCGACTTCCTCGCCGCCGGTTTCCATGTGGTGACTCCGAACAAGAAGGCCAACACCGGCTCGCTCGATTACTACAAGGCGCTGCGTCGCACTGCCCGCCAGACTCGCCGCAAGTTCCTGTACGAGACTAACGTCGGCGCAGGTCTGCCGGTTATCGAGAACCTGCAAAATCTGATCAAGGCCGGTGACAAGCTGCGTGCTTTCGACGGGATTCTGTCCGGTTCCCTCTCCTTTATCTTCGGCAAGCTGGATGAAGGGATGGCGTTCTCTGAAGCCACCAAGATCGCTCGCAGCAACGGCTTTACCGAGCCGGATCCCCGCGACGATCTCAACGGCATGGATGTGGCGCGCAAGCTGCTCATTCTGGCTCGCGAGGCGGGCATGGCGCTGGAGCTCTCCGATGTGGAAGTCGAGCAGGCGCTGCCGCCCGGCTTTGATGTGAGCGGCGACGTGGAAGCCTTTATGGCCCGCCTGCCCGAAGCCGACGGCTGGTTCCGCGACCAGTTCGCCGCCGCCCAGCGTGAAGGCAAGGTTCTGCGCTATGTGGGTTCCATCGAGGGTGGCAAGTGCAAGGTGGCCATCAAGGCGGTCGGTGGCGACGAGCCGCTGTTCAAGGTCAAAGACGGGGAAAACGCGCTCGCCTTCTTCTCCACCTACTACCAGCCGATCCCGCTGGTGCTGCGCGGCTACGGTGCCGGTACCGAAGTGACCGCGGCGGGCGTCTTTGCCGACGTGCTGCGCACCCAGAACTGGAAGCAGGAGCTATAAGCATGAGTTCAGACATGTACCAGAGCAGTAGCGTCGTCGCCTACGCGCCCGCCTCCAGCGCCAACCTGAGCGTGGGATTCGATGTACTGGGGGCGGCGCTCGCCCCCGTGGATGGCTCTCTGCTCGGCGATCGGGTGCAGGTAAAAGCGGCTGACGTGCCGTTCGCCCTCTCATCCGTGGGCCGCTACGCCCACAAGCTGCCGGACGATCCGAAAAAGAATATCCTCCATGACTGCTGGGTCGCCTATGGCGAGGCGCTGGAGAAGCGCGGCCTTAAACTCAAGCCGCTCGAAATGGTGCTGGAAAAGAACCTGCCGGTCGGCTCGGGTCTGGGTTCCAGCGCCTGCAGCGTGGTGGCGGCCCTTGAAGGGCTCAACGCCTTCCACGGCGAGCCGCTCAACGAGCACGACATGCTGCTGCTGATGGGGGAGATGGAAGGCAAGATCTCCGGCTCCGTTCACTACGACAACGTGGCCCCCTGTTATCTGGGTGGCATGCAGCTGGTGGTGGAGGAGGCGGGCGTTATCAGCCAGGGTATTCCGGTGTTCGATCAGTGGTACTGGGTGGTCTGCTACCCGGGCACCGTGGTCTCTACCGCCGCGGCCCGCGCCATTTTGCCGGCCCAATATCGCCGTCAGGATTGCCTCACCTATGGCCGCCGCCTGGCTGCCTTTGTCCACGCCAGCTACACCGGACAAGAGGGATTGGCCGCCAGCGTCTTGAAAGACGTGATTGCCGAGCCCTACCGCGCGGCGCTGATCGAAGGCTTTGCCGAGGTACGGGCGCAGGCGGCCCAGAACGGGGCGCTCGCCACCGGCATCTCCGGCTCCGGCCCCACCGTGTTTGTGGTGATGAAGGATCTGGCGCAGGCCGAGCGAATGAAGGATTGGATGGAAGCACATTTCGTGCAGAACGAAGATGGATTTGCCCGGGTCTGCAAACTGGACATGGCCGGGGCACGGGTAACAGGAAGCGAGCTATGAATCTTTACAATATCAAGGACAAGAGTGAACAGGTGAGCTTCGCGCAGGCGGTGCGTCAGGGCTTGGGTCGCGAACAGGGGCTCTTCTTCCCCGAACAACTCGAACCGCTCGCCGATGTCGATGCACTGCTCGATCTGCCGCTGGCCGAACGCACTGCCCGCATCCTGAGCCACCTGCTGGGTGATGAAGTGCCCGCAGCCAAGGTGAGCGAGCTGATCAATGCCGCCTTCACCTTCCCGGCGCCGCTGGTGAAACTCAAAGATGGCACCTATGCCCTTGAGCTGTTCCACGGCCCGACCCTGGCATTCAAGGATTTCGGCGGCCGCTTTATGGCCCAGTGCCTCGCAGCCTTTAGAACCAACGACAAGATCACTATCCTCACTGCCACCTCCGGCGACACCGGCGCCGCCGTGGCCCACGCCTTCTACGGGCTGGAGGGGATCGAGGTGGTGATCCTCTATCCCAAGGGCAAGATCAGCTCCTTGCAGGAGAAGCTCTTCTGCACCCTCGGCGGCAATATCCGCACCATCGCCATCGATGGCGACTTCGATGCCTGTCAGGCGCTGGTAAAACAGGCCTTTGACGACGAAGAGCTGAAAAAGGCCATTGGCCTCAACTCCGCCAACTCCATCAATATCAGCCGTCTGCTGGCGCAGGTTTGCTACTACTTCGAGGCAGTGGCCCAGTTGCCCAAAGCCGATCGTGCCAAGGCGGTGATCAGCGTGCCGTCCGGCAACTTTGGCAACCTCACCGCAGGTCTCATCGCCAAGGCGCTGGGGCTGCCGGTGAAGCGCTTTATCGCCGCCACCAACGCCAACGATACAGTGCCGCGCTACCTGAAAACCGGTCAGTGGGAGCCGCACCAGACAGTGGCCACCCTGTCTAACGCCATGGATGTGAGCCGCCCCAACAACTGGCCGCGAGTAGAGGAGCTCTGCCGTCGCAAAGGCTGGGCGCTGGAGACCTTGGGCTCCGGCATGCGTGATGACGCCCAGACTCGCGCTGCCCTTAAACGCCTGCACCAGCTGGATTATCTCTGCGAACCCCACGGCGCCATTGCCTGGGATCTGCTGGGGGAACAGCTTGCCGAGGATGAAGTGGGGGTGTTCCTCTGCACTGCCCATCCCGCCAAGTTCAAGGAGTCGGTGGACGAGATCTTGCATCTGGATGTACCGCTGCCCGGCCCGTTGGCCAAGCATGCCGAGCTGCCGCTGCTCTCCGTTAATTTGCCTGCTGAGTTTGCCCGGTTAAGGGCGTTTTTGGTGGGTTAAGCTGCTGAGCTGAGATAACCGATAGAAATAAAAATCCTCCGGTAATGGGGGATTTTTATTGTCTGGATTGGGAAGGGAGTGGCGAATTAAGTTCGGGTTTCAGATTGTATTAGTTTATTACTTAGATACTCTGCCGCTATTTCTTGATAGCGCTAGCCGAGTTAGTTTAAGCGGGTACACAGTTATCGGAGAGAAAGACTCGAAGTTGAGAGATTAAGGAGGGATTGTCAGGTTGGCTAGCAAAAACATCATAAACTATTAGGTTCACCTTTTTGTAATATCATCCATATATTGAGATGTTGGTGTAGCTAAAACGGAATAAAATTTTTTCAGATGAGAGGGACTTTTTTATTTTGATTTGTCAAGTTTTTATTTTTATTTGGGCGGCATCCAAATAAAGCTCACTTTAGAAAGGCTGAATTTTATCAGACTAACCCATCTATGCATCATAATTCAAGGTGAAAAAATGAACTGAAATTAGTATACGTAGAATTTAGTTATGCCCCCTAAGGGGCATGGTTTCAGAAAGGTAATAAGCGATTATTAGTTTTAGCTTGTTTCAACTTGACAGAAATGAAAGTAGTTAAAATTCTCATCATGCAAAGTGAATTCATCACTATCTAAATATCGTAATGCATTTCATACTATATGTTTTTATTGGGCCTGGCTTTACATGTATTATCTTTCCGAATATTCTTATATTCCATTTATTTTCTTTAGTTAGGATGCTCAGTTCATTTTTATCCATCTCTGATGTTGGTACATCACAGATGAATGAAACGCCCCCTGTTGCTAATGGAACGTATGGATAGTTGAAGTTTAAAGAATCTGTAGTTGTTTTTACATCAATATCGCCGTCAAGTAATATCCATTCGTTAACACTGTAAGTATCAGATGCTCTACTTCTTAGTGCCTCATCAGAGAGATTCTTCTTTACCAACTCTATTTTTTGTTTGTTATATTCTATTCCGTAAGCGTCAAATACTCGTATAGAATCCTCAACCTTGCCCCATTCTTTACTTTCTATATGCAAAGATTTTGCCGTTGCTAGCTTATTGTCTTTAGACAAGTAATTAATTATTTTTGTCGTTTTTTCTGCATCACTTAACTCCCTAGGTTTGAATTTGTTTTTATTTTCATCTGATTGTTCATCTTTGCCATCTAGGTTTATTAAGTCTTTAAAATTAAATCCGCCCTCAATAGAGCTTGCATTTTTATTTGATTTTTCACTCTCAATAAGATTTAGCTCTGGCTGAGTCTGTGAATATAAATTGTTTAAGCTCTGCTTGTTAACGTATATGACTTCAATTGGATTGCTAATTAGATTAGTCTTTTCAATGTTTTGTTGGATTTCTGTTATTAATTTCGATATGTTTTGGAATTTTTCTGCTGATTGCAGTTCAAAATATGTGGTCAAAATGCGAGTTAAAGCAGTGATTAGCAGCAGCCAAAATAAAATTATAGTATATTGGTGTCTATAAATTGACAAAAGATTCTGGAAAAATGAGTGATGATTATTTTCAATGTGTTGTATGGTAAAATAAAAAGCAAAACCTATAGCTATCGCTCCCAAATTCCATAGGAGGTAACGGGTTTGCATTTCATGAAACAACATTTCAAAACCACCGTATGTTAAAACTGACACATACCAAGATGGGAAAAAAATAATGCCCATTAGAATGTAAACTACTGTGACACCTAGTATTATTTTGTAGCCATATCGTCCTAACATAAAACCCCTAACTTTATGATTATCACGTAAAAAATTAAAAGTTAATTTCACACGAAGTGTTTTTAGTTTGAAATTAAGCGAACTTGAATGGTTGTCAAGATGGTATGTCATTTAAACTTATATCATTAGATTTCCATTTGTATTGGTTATATTTTACTCGTTGCATAAATTTGAATTTTAAAAAGTAATCTCTAGTTGAACATAGTATTACAAAGTGCTTCATCGATTGGCGATGGCTGTAGTCCATCTAGTAAATAGATATCAATCATAATCCAATAGAGGCTGGTCGTTCCAGTCAAAAAATGACGTAACTATCAGAAAAATCGCCATTTTTGCGCCTACTCAACAAATAACACTGACCGGGTACTGGATTCCCATGGCCCTTGATTTTATTGGGGTTGGCAGACGTTGCAGGAAAGTAGGGGGCAGACTTGCCGTCGGGGAAGGGCTGGCTGAGGGCAATCCCGCTCTTCCAATCGGCGCTATAGTGCGGGCGATGGTTGCTCTGTGCTCCGCTCCCAAGCTGGCGAGGCGGGGGATCTGCGGCAACAATCAGCTGTTGCCATCACAACCATTTGCAACACATCGTCATGCCAATATGACCATGCAAACACATCACCAGATAGAGAGGAGATCTCCCATGAAGCGTACCATCCTGTTCGGCCTGCTCTGCGGCAGCGTGCTGCTTGCCAATCCGGTCTTTGCCAACGACGCAGCCCAGTTGCAGTGCGAGGCGCAGGCCGCAGCCAAAAAGCTTAATGGCGCCGCCAAGACCAGCTTTGTCGGCAAGTGCGTGAAAGATGCCGCTGGCGCCGCGACCGGCGAGTGTGAGAAGGCGGCCGCCGACAAGAAGCTGGCCGGAGCGGCCAAGAACAGCTTTATCCAGAAGTGCGTGAAGACGAACGCGACGGTGGATCCGGAGGCCAAGTGCGAGAAGGCGGCGGCCGACAAGAAGCTGGCTGGCGCGGCCAAGAACAGCTTTGTCCAGAAATGCGTGAAGGATAGTACCGCCAAGTAAGGCATTTTCTCATCCGGTGTGTTTGCGGGGGGCCATCAAGGCCCCCCGCGCTTTTGGGGCGTACAGATGGCGCAACGTACAAGCCTTGTATCGGGGCGGTAATAGCGACACTATTGACTCCTTTTATGGATTCCGCAGAGGCGCAGCCATGACCTTCCGTTACCAAACGTGGCGTTGGAGAGCTCCATTTGTGCGGGATTACGCGCGATAAGGGAGCAAAGCAGGATGATGGAAGGGACGCAATGGCGCTGGCTCAATGAACCGACCGAGTGGCACCAGACAGACGACGGTTTGCAGGTAGTGACAGACCGGCAGACCGATTTTTGGCGCAGTACCTGGTATGGCTTCGAGCGCCACAGCGGGCATCTCTATGGCTGCGAGGTGGCGGGGGAGTTTACCTTTCAGGTCTGCGTCGAGGGGGAGTTCACTACCCTCTACGATCAGGCGGGGCTGATGCTGCAAGACGAGGCGCACTGGCTGAAAGCGGGGATCGAGTACAACGATGCCCAGCCGATGATCGGCAGCGTGCTGACCAATCCGCGCTCTGACTGGGCCACCGGCATCTTCACCGGCAATCCGCGCCGCTTCTGGCTGCGGCTGACCCGGCTGGCGGACTGCCTGCGTTTGCAATACTCCACCGATGGCAAGGTGTGGCCGCTGCTGCGCCTCGCTCCGTTCCCGCCAAGCGAACGCTGTTTTATCGGGGTGATGTGCTGCACACCGGAGCGGCAGGGGCTGGCGGTGCGATTCTCTGACCTGCGCCTCACGCCGCCCCTTGGCAAGGCGCTCCATGATTTGAGCTAGGCCAGCGGTTTTGCCTGCGACATTCTGCCAATAAAAAAGCGCCCGCAGGCGCTTTTTTCATTTGGCTGGTAGAGCCTCAATTAGCTGATCAGGCTGGCCCACAGGTCATATTCGTCGGATTCATCGATCCGCACCTTGACCATGTCGCCCGGCTTGAGGCCGGTTTCGCCGTTGAGGTAGACCAGACCGTCGATCTCCGGTGCATCGGCAAAGGAGCGGCCAGTGGCGCCCTCTTCATCCACTTCGTCGATGATGACAGTCATCTCCTGACCCACTTTGCGGGCCAGCTTGCGGGTGGAGACCTGCTGCTGCAGCTCCATAAAGCGCTGGAAGCGCTCTTCCTGAATCTCTTCCGGTACCGGATCCGGCAGCTCGTTGGCCAGCGCCCCTTCGACCGGGCTGTATTTGAAGCAGCCGACCCGATCCAGCTCTGCCTTGTCAATAAAGTCCAGCAGCATCTGGAAATCTTCCTCGGTCTCGCCCGGGAAGCCGACGATAAAGGTGGAGCGCAGGGTGATCTGCGGGCAGATCTCGCGCCACTTCTGGATCCGCTCCAGGGTGCGCTCGACAGTGCCCGGGCGCTTCATCAGTTTCAGGATGCGCGGGCTGGCGTGCTGCAACGGAATATCGAGGTAGGGCAGGATCTTGCCATCGCGCATCAGCGGGATGACGTCATCCACGTGCGGGTAGGGGTAGACGTAGTGCAGGCGCACCCAGATGTCGAGCTTGGCCAGCTCTTCGCACAGGGCGACCATGCTGGTCTTGACCGGCATGCCGTCGTAGAAACCGGTGCGGTGCTTCACATCGACGCCGTAGGCGGAGGTGTCCTGGGAGATAACCAGTAGCTCCTTCACGCCCGCCTCTTTCAGGCGCTTGGCTTCTGCCAGCACGTCGCCGATGGGGCGGCTCACCAGATCCCCGCGCATGGAGGGGATGATGCAGAAGGTGCAGCGGTGGTTGCAGCCTTCGGAAATCTTCAGATAGGCGTAGTGGCGCGGGGTCAGCTTGACGCCGTGGGCCGGTACCAGACTGGTGAAGGGGTTGTGCTGCGGCTTCTCCACATATTTGTGGACGTGACCCAGCACCTCTTCGTAGGCGTGGGGGCCGGTGATCTCGAGCACCTTGGGGTGGATCTCGCGGATCTGGTTCTCTTTGGCGCCGAGGCAACCGGTGACGATCACCTTGCCGTTCTCGGCCAGCGCTTCGCCGATCGCTTCCAGCGACTCTTGCACCGCGCTGTCGATAAAGCCGCAGGTGTTGACGACGACCAGCTCGGCATCGTCATAGCTGGGCACCACATCGTACCCTTCGGTACGCAGCTGGGTCAGGATGCGTTCGGAATCGACCAGGTTTTTGGGGCAACCCAAGGAGACGAATCCTACTTTGGGGGCCTGTTTTGTGTTGGACATCGCTCAATCACTCTTAGGTGGCTCTTCTTTAAGGGCGCGGATTTTACCGGAATGGTTAACCAAAAACTATACAGCCAGCATGGCAGAACCGAACAATATCTCCGACCAGGCAAGATTGCGCCGCACCAACAGCCGTTGATGGCGCGCCCTTGGTAGGGCTATTGCCTCTGCCATGCGGGTTGGTTGTGGGGATGTTGCTTTGTTGATTTTCCTCTCAATATTGATTTGGTGACAGAGAGGAGAGCACCGGGAGTCACTATACTCCCGGTACGGGAACCCGTTGGAGAAGGCGATGGAAAGTTCATTTGGCGAAAAAATGCAGAGTGTACATGCCACGCTCAGGCAGCGCTTTGACAAGCTGAGTCGGGTGGCCATCGCGATTTACGATCCCCATACCGATCAGCTCAAGACCTTTGCCCACAGCACCGAGGGGCCCTCGCCGCTGGTGCAGTATGAGGTGAAGCTGAGCGATGTTCCCTCCCTGAGTTATCTGGCGGAGCACAAGCAGCCCCGGGTGCTCAGCAATCTGGATGCCCTGCGTGGCTCTGCGTCGGAGCACAGCCGCAAGGTACTGGAGGCGGGTTATGCCTCCAGCTATACCGAGCCGCTGCTGTTCAACAGCAAGCTGTTTGGCTTTCTGTTTTGCGATGCCATGGAGCCGGGATATTTCGAGGAGCCGATCCGCAGCGAGCTGTCGGCATATGCCCAGGCGCTCTCGGCCATCATTGCGGTGGAGTTTTTCTCCATCCAGACCCTTGGCGGCGCGCTGACCACGGCGCGGGAGTTTAGCCGCTATCGGGATGAGGAGACCGCCAACCATCTGCACCGGATGTCGGCCTACTCCCGGCTGATCGCCAAGACGCTGGCCCCGACCAGCGGGCTGAGCGATGAGGAGGTGGAGTTTATCTACCTCTTCTCCGAGCTGCACGACATCGGCAAGATCGCGGTGCCGGACGCCATTTTGCTCAAGCCGGGCAAGCTGACCCCGGAAGAGTTCGAGATCATGAAGATCCACCCCGGCAAGGGGCGGGAGATGATCAGCCTGATGATCAACGAGTTTGGTCTCGATGGCATTCATCATACCGATATGCTTACCAATATCATCGCCAGCCATCACGAGCGTTTCGACGGCACCGGCTATCCGCTGGGGCTGGCGGGGGAGGCGATCCCGCTGGCGGCGCGCATCGTGACGGTGGCCGATGTGTTTGATGCCCTTACCAGCGAGCGCCCCTACAAGAAGGCATGGCCGTTCGAGACGGCGTTTGCCTATCTGGAGGAGCATGCCGGCAGCCAGTTTGATCCCGCCTGCGTTGCCGCAGCCCTGCACAACAAGGCCGAGTTTTATGCCATCTATCAGCAGTATCAGGATCCGGCCTGCACTGCGAGCGTGGCGGCCAGTGGCGCCGAGCCGGGTTGAGCGCGTGTGATGAGCGTAAGGGGGGAAAGAGGCGGTTCAAGTATGGCGAGGAGTAAATAGAGAGGGGGTACCAGCAGGTGCCCCCTCTCTTTTATGCGCCTCTCGATTCCACGCGCCCTTATTTTGCCGACCTTATCTCTGCGGCTATGGCGTTTGCGCTCAGGTTACTTTTTGGGCGCCGGCTCGCTGATCTGATAGAGGTGATCCGCGCAGGCGCTGGAGCAGCCACAGGGGCGTACCTCTTTATCTTCCCGTTTCTGGGCAAGCTGGTATTGGCGCCACCAGATGATGGTGCCCATGGCCAGGATCAACACGAACGAGGCGAGCAGGCTCAACAACCAGATGGACATGATCTCTTCTCCTTGATGATGACATGCACGGCGATGGCATCAGTGATGATGGCAGCAACCGCCCTGCTGGTTGGCGCCTTCACTGCCGTGGCAACAAGTATGGCCTTGTCGTGAGCTCTCTGCCTGATTGCCACTACTGGCGCAACAGTGATCGGAGCCACTGTTGCAACCACCGTGACAATGGGGGTGGCCTGCGCCGACGGGCTGGATGGCACGGATAGTCGCCTTGCTCTGATGACGACGAGACGGACGGCCCTGACTTGCCTCGGTAAGAGGTTGCAAATTGGTGGGGGCTAGCAGCGCGGGCAGCGGCAGGCGGGCAGAGCGACACTGCAGCACCCGGATATTGGCCGCCAGCAGGCGACTCAGCATCCGCTCGCCGATATTGCGCACCACCACCTGACCCACCTGATGATGGGCGAGGGCGTCGAGCAGCGCTTGCTTGCCGTGGCAGCCTTCGGCGGCGGCCGGGTTGGTCAGGGTGGTGATGACGTTCCCTTCGGGGTTAAGAATTTGCAGCTGCTCGGCACGGGTAAAGTGGCCAGCCAGCAACCCCTGACTCAGCATCAGGGCGCTGTTGCAGGGGTTGGTGGTCATGGTTGTGACAGCATTCATGTCGGCTCTTCTCCACTGGTTTGGTGGTCGGGCTCGGCGGTGTGCATCATCAATGCCTTGCCCAGACTCAGACACTCCACCACCTTGTAGCGCCCTTTTTTCAGGATATTGGCCAGGGTCTGGCGGGAAACCCCCATCACCAGGGCGGCCTCCTGCTGCTGCATTCCTTGAAGGTCGACGAGGCGCAGTGCCTCAAACTCGTCAGGGGCCAGCGTGACCTGCTCCAGCTGATGCATGGGGCGGCCGTTGGGTTTGAAGCAGCTGTTGGCGGGGCGGCCACAGATCTGGCGGACAATCTTGGGTCTTGGCATGGTGGCTCCTAATTGGCATAAGCCATTTATACGCTCATATGTGGCATATGCCAATAATTTTGTCGGGTGTAGAGAGCTGCGCGAATGCTGTTTACGGCAGAGGGGGGTAAAGAGAGGGAGGAGGAATACGTACAAAAGCAGTGAAGGTGGCAGAAACGACGCAGGCCCGAACATGGTTCGGGCCTGCGGTTTTGCAGAGGATGGTCGGGCAATCCCGGCGAGTTTACGCCTGTTCGGCCTCGGCCACAGGAGCTGCGCTCTCGCTACCGTTGGCGAAGCGATCCGCCCACAGGGCAATCACGCCGTCACCGGTGACGTTGCAGGCGGTGCCGAAGCTGTCTTGCGCCAGATAGAGTGCGATCATCAGGGCGATGGAGGCTTCACCAAAGCCGAGCATGGAGGTGAGCAGGCCCAGCGCCGACATCACGCCACCACCCGGCGCGCCCGGTGCGGCGATCATGATCACCCCCAGCATCATGATGAAGGGGAGCATGGTCTCGATGCCCGGAATGGCCAGATGCTCGGAGAGGAACATCACCGCGGTGGCACAGGTGACCAGGGTAATGGTGGAGCCACAGAGGTGAATGGTGGCGCACAGCGGTACGGTGAAGTTGGCGATACCGTCGCTCACCCCGTTGTTCTTGCTCGACTGCAGGGCGACTGGAATGGTGGCGGCGCTCGACATGGTCCCCAGCGCAGTAAAGTAGGCGGGCAGCATGTTCTTGATGAGCTGGGCCGGCGAGCGGCCAAGGGCCAGACCGGTGCCCACGAACAGCACGGAGAGCCAGATCCAGTGCATCAGGATCGCCATCACCAGTACCACGCCGAAAGTTTTCAGGGTGGCGAATACGGTGCCTTCCACCGTCATCTCGACGAAGACGCCGGCGATGTAAAACGGCAGCAGCGGGATGATCACCTTGGCCAGCAGGCGGTCGATGATGTCACGACCCTGATCGGCGACCCGGCGCAGATCGGTGGCCTGGGTGGCGCTGATGCCGATGCCGAACACGAAGGCGGCGGCCAGTGCCGACATCACGCCAAACAGCGGCGGGATCTCCAGATTGACGTAGGAGGCGAGCTTGATAGCCGTGGCCGTGGTGGGCTCGGCGGCGGTGGTGAACTGCGGGATCAGGTGGCTCGCCACGGTAAAGGCGAACAGCCCCGCCAGAATGGTGGAGCAGTAGGAGAGGGCCACGGTTTTGCCCAGCAGCTTGCCGGAGTTTTTCGGCAGGCTGGCGATGCCGCTCATGATAAAGAACAGAATGATGAGCGGAATGGTGAAGGTGATCAGCTGACCTATCACTGTCTTGGCCGTAAACAGCACGCGCGCCACCCACTCAGGGGCGTAGAGACCGAGCAAGAGACCGGCAAGGATGCCAGCAATGAGTTTCAGGACAAGTTTCATAAGGAAATCCGGAGTTGGTTGTATTGTCTGTTTTGTTATTAAAATTTGATATTAATCACACTTTTTAACACGTAAGCCGTGTTATGTCTGCCTTTTCTGCGTTAACGCCGAGTTAAATATTGTCGAAAGCCAGGATCGCCGACTAGCTGTCGGCTTGGCGTTGAACGGGAAAATCCGTGATGAATTAGCCCGTTAGGTGGCCTGATGATCGCCACGCAGCAACATGACGTACTGGGTGGCGTGTTGACCTGTGCATGATGGCGTGTTGGTCGAGGCGGCTTCCATCGGCGCCAGTTGCAGCGCTATCCCGGATGTGGTGACCAGTTGCTGTAGCTGAGCGTCAGTTATCTTGCCGCTTGGCGACAGGGGGAAGCAGATCGGAGCGCCCGCTTTGAGCAGGGTCGCCAGCTGTTGCAACAGTGGGACAAGGGTGGCCGCGTCGCTATCAAGCGGGCGGCTCAGCCAGATGCCATCGTAAGGGAGCACCGAGTGCATCTTCGCCAGTGGGCAGACCCGCACTGCTTGTCCGGATTGCTGTGAGGCAACTCTGGCGTCGGCCAGTACCGCTTCACAGGCGGTGACCACATACCCTTCCGCACGCAGCCAGCACAGATCCTCCCCCATACCGCACTGACCATTGAGCAGGTGAGCACCGGGTTTGAGACGTGCCACAAAGGCAGCCCGAGCGTGGGCGTGCTGGTCGTTAAATGGCCGGGAAGCGGGGATGGCGTCAGAGTGTGGCACAGGGGTTACCTCAAGCAGGGGGCGCACAGGGTAACAAATCGGGGCCTGACTGCCAAAACGCGCGGTCAGGCCCCGATTTGGATGTGAAGAAGTTGCCGGAGCCGGTTAGCGGCCGCAGGCAGGCCCGTGGGGTTGGGCCAGCATGGTGAACATGCTCTCTATCATAAAGGCGGATTCGCCCTGCAGGTCGATCCGCCCCGGAAAGTGGAGCCAGTTGATGATGTAGCCATCCAGAGTGCAGTGGAGCAGGGTGGCGGCGCGCTGCAGGTTGAGGTTGGCGGGCAGTTGGCCCCGCCGTACCGCGTTGGCCAGGGTGGTCTCCAGGTCCCGAAAGAAGTTGGCGGACTGGCTGCGGATATGCTCGCGCAGTGAGATGGCTTCCCCCTCCAGCGATTCGAGATTGAACAGGATGGTGAACATCTGCCGCTGGGCCGGATTGTGAATGAAGCTGTGGAGCACCCCTTCGAAGAAGAGGCGCAGTTGCCCCAGCGGATCCGGCTCATCTGGATTGAGGCAGGCATCGAGCTGGTGGGCAAGGGGGCTGCAGAGCTCCTGCCAGAGCGAAATGAAGAGTTCATCCTTGTTCTTGAAGTGCCAATAGATGGCCCCGCGGGTCAGGTCTGCCGCCCTGGCGATGTCGGTCAGGCTGGTCTTGGCCAAGCCCTGAGAGCAGAACAGATCCAGCGCCGTGCTCATGATGTGGCAGCGGGTTTGCTGCGCCTCTTCTTTGGTTCGTCTGGCCATCGAAATTTGTGCCTCATGCAAGCAAAAAGTCACTTACATACATTTATGAATGTATGTATATTGCCTCATCTTTCGACTATTTACCAACAGGGCCCATGCGGCCCTGATTGTTCATTGACTGGCAAAGGCTCAGGTGTTTCATGCATAAACATATTCTTGCTCGTTCAGTTGGTCTTGCCTTGCTGGCTACAGGCTTGCTGGCAGGTTGTGGTGACAAGGGGGGCGCACCTCAGGGACAGGGCGACATGCCCCCCG
This sequence comes from Aeromonas sp. 159, assembly GCF_963862045.1. Classification (NCBI taxonomy): domain Bacteria; kingdom Pseudomonadati; phylum Pseudomonadota; class Gammaproteobacteria; order Aeromonadales; family Aeromonadaceae; genus Aeromonas; species Aeromonas sp. 159. The sequence continues at coordinate 82,719 of NZ_CAWLMI010000033.1, forward strand.
CGGCGGTCAACGTGGTGACCCTGCAGAGCGGTCCGCTGATGTTGACCACCGAGTTGACCGGCCGCAGCGCCCCGTTGCGGGTGGCCGAAGTGCGTCCGCAGGTGAGCGGCATCATCCTCAAGCGTCTCTTTACCGAGGGAAGCGATGTGAAGGCGGGTGATCTGCTCTATCAGATCGACCCGGCTGTCTATCAGGCGGCAGTCGCCAGCGCCAAGGCCAATCTGGCCAAGGCCGAGGCCAACGAGCAGAGTGCCCGCCTCAAGGCGCAGCGCTATCAGGAGCTGCTCAAGGTCAAATCCATCAGCCGTCAGGACTATGACGACGCCGATGCGAGCTGGAAGCAGGCCAAGGCGGAGATCATGGCGAGCAAGGCGGCTTTGCGCACTGCCGAGATCAATCTCGGTTACACCCGCATCACCGCCCCCATCAGTGGCCGCATCGGTAAATCCGCGGTGACCGAGGGGGCGCTGGTGACTGCCCAGCAGGCTGATAGCTTGACTGCCATCCAGCAGCTCGATCCCATGTATGTGGATGTGCGTCAGTCCACCGCCGATCTGTTGCGCCTCAAGCGACTGGTCGCCGAGGGCAAGTTGACTCAGGACGAGCAGAAGGGGGCCAGGGTGACCTTCCTGCTGGAAGATGGCTCCACTTATGGCGAAGAGGGCTCGCTGCAGTTCTCCGATGTGACCGTGGATGAGACCTCCGGCATGGTGACCCTGCGGGTGATTGTGCCCAACCCTCATCAGCTGCTGCTGCCCGGCATGTTTATGCGCGCGATCCTGCAAGAGGGTGAGCGGGCGCAAGGGCTGCTGGTGCCGCAAACTGCCGTGACTCGCACCCCCAATGGCGGTGCCACCGTGATGATGGTGACCGCTGACAACAAGGTGGAGCTGCGCAATGTGCAGCTGAGCCGTGTCGTCGGCAGCAACTGGGTGGTGGAGTCAGGCCTCACCTCCGGTGAGCGGGTGATCGTGGCTGGCTTGCAGAAAGTACGACCGGGCGCCGTGGTCAATCCCGCCGAGCAGGGTGCTGATGCACCGTCTGCTCAAGCTGCGTCCAACACCCCGGCCAACAAGTAGGATGGAGTAGTCGCTTCATGGCTCGATTTTTTATAGACAGACCCATTTTTGCCTGGGTGATCGCGCTGGTGATCATGCTGGCGGGCAGCCTGGCCATCATCAAATTGCCGGTCGCCCAGTATCCCAGCATTGCGCCGCCCGCTGTCGGTATTTCCGCCAGCTATCCGGGCGCATCCGCCAAAACGGTGGAAGACTCGGTAACCCAGATCATCGAACAGAACATGACCGGGCTGGATCACCTGCTCTACATGTCCTCCCAGTCTGACTCCGCGGGGCGGGTGTCGGTGACCCTCACCTTCCAGCCGGGGACCGATCCCGATATCGCCCAGGTGCAGGTGCAGAACAAGCTGCAGCAGGCGATGTCGCTGCTGCCGCAAGAAGTTCAGCAGCAGGGGATCCGGGTACAGAAGACCTCCAGCAGCTTCCTGATGGTCGCGGCCTTCATCTCCAGCGATGGCTCGATGAACAACGACGATCTGGCGGACTATGTGGTCTCTAACATCAAGGAGCCTCTGAGTCGTCTGGACGGGGTAGGGGATATCACCCTGTTCGGCAGCCAGTACTCCATGCGGGTCTGGCTCGATCCCAACAAGCTCAACCGGGTGCAGATGACCCCGGGGGATGTGCAAGCAGCCATCAAGGCGCAAAACGCCCAGGTGGCGTTCGGCAAGCTGGGTGGCACCCCGTCGGTGGAAGATCAGCAGTTCACCGCGACTATCATGGGGCAGACCCGGCTCTCTACCGTGGAGCAGTTCAACGATATCCTGCTGCGGGTGAATCAGGATGGCTCCAAGGTACGGCTGAAAGATGTGGCCCGGGTCGAGCTGGCAGGCGAAAGCTATGACGCCGATGCGCTCTACAACGGCCAGTCTACCGCCGCGGTCGCCATCAAGCTGGCGACCGGCGCCAACGCGCTGGATACCGCCGAGAAGGTGCGTGCCAAGCTCAATGAGCTGTCGGATTACTTCCCGGCCAATATGGAGATCGTCTACCCCTACGACACCACGCCGTTTGTGAAGATCTCCATCGAGGAGGTGGTGCAGACCCTGATCGAGGCGATCTTCCTTGTGTTCTGCGTCATGTATCTGTTCCTGCAGAACTTCCGCGCCACCCTGATCCCGACCATTGCGGTGCCTGTGGTACTGCTCGGTACCTTCGGGGTGATGGCGGCGTTCGGCTTCTCCATCAATACCCTCACCATGTTCGGTATGGTGCTGGCCATCGGCCTGCTGGTGGATGACGCCATCGTGGTAGTGGAGAACGTGGAGCGGCTGATGAGCGAGGAGGATCTCTCCCCGCTGGAAGCGACCCGCAAGTCGATGACCCAGATCACCGGTGCGCTGGTGGGGATCGCGCTGGTGCTCTCCGCCGTGTTCGTGCCGATGGCCTTCTTCGGCGGCTCGACCGGTGCCATCTATCGCCAGTTCTCATTGACCATCGTCTCTGCCATGGTGCTGTCGGTGCTGGTGGCGTTGATCCTGACTCCGGCGCTCTGTGCCACCCTGCTCAAGCCGATGAAACATGGCGAGTTTGGGGCTAAGCGCGGCTTCTTTGGTTGGTTCAACCGCGCCTTTGATGCCGGTACCAATCGCTATCAGAGCGGCGTGCGCAAGGTGATCAAGCAGGGTGTGCGCTACAGCCTGATCTACGGCGCCATGCTGGCGGTACTGGCAGTGCTCTTTATGCGAATGCCCACCTCTTTTCTGCCGGAAGAGGATCAGGGGGTCATCATGTCCATGGTTCAACTGCCGGTGGGGGCGACCAAGCAGCGCACCGAGGTGGTGCTGGCAGACATGCGCGACTATTTCCTGAAAAACGAGAAGGATAACGTTGACTCCGTACTGACCGTATCCGGCTTCAGCTTCGCCGGTAGTGGCCAGAACGCGGGTATGGCCTTTATCAAGCTCAAGGACTGGAGCGAGCGCAAGAGCCCGGATTGCAGCGCCAATGCCATCATCGGCCGCGCCATGGGCTATCTGTTCAGCATCAAGGAGGCGCAAGTGTTCGCCTTTAACTTGCCTCCGATCCCGGAGCTGGGGACGGCGACCGGTTTTGACTTCTTCCTGCAGGATCGCGGCGGTATCGGTCACGACAAGCTGATGGCGGCGCGTAACCAGCTGCTCGGCATGGCGGCGCAGGATCCCACTCTGGTGCGAGTACGCCCGAACGGGATGGAAGATACGCCGCAACTCGATATCAAGATCGACTACGAGAAGGCGCTGGCGCAGGGGCTATCCATCGCGGATATCAACAACACCCTGGCCACTGCCTGGGGTTCTTCCTACGTCAATGACTTCGTCGACCGTGGCCGGATCAAGAAGGTCTACATGCAGGCGGACGCCCCCTTCCGGATGAACCCGGAAGATCTGAAACTCTGGTATGTGCGCAATAGTGCGGGTCAGATGGTGCCCTTCTCCGCCTTTGCCAGCACCGAGTGGAGCTTCGGCTCGCCGCGTCTGGAGCGTTACAACGGCGTGCCGGCGATGGAGATCGTCGGTGAGGCGGCGCCCGGCAAGAGTACCGGTGATGCGATGGCAGCCATCGAGCAGATGGTGAAACAGCTGCCGGAAGGGGTGGGCATCGAGTGGACCGGGCTCTCCTTCCAGGAACGTCAGGCCGGCTCACAGGCACCCGCGCTCTACGCCATCTCCTTGTTGGTGGTGTTCCTCTGTCTGGCAGCCCTCTACGAGAGCTGGAGCATTCCGTTCTCGGTGATGCTGGTAGTACCGCTCGGGGTTCTGGGGGCCATTGTGGCTGCCACCCTGCGCGGGTTGGAGAACGACGTTTACTTCCAGGTTGGTCTGCTCACCACCATCGGCTTGTCGGCAAAAAACGCGATTTTGATCGTGGAATTCGCCAAAGAGCTCTACGACAAGGGGATGGGCTTGGGTGAGGCGGTGGTGGAGGCGGCACGCCTGCGTCTGCGTCCGATCCTGATGACCTCGCTCGCCTTTATCCTCGGGGTCCTGCCGCTGGTGATCAGCTCCGGCGCCGGCGCCAGCAGCCGTAACGCCATCGGTACCGGCGTGATGGGGGGGATGATCAGTGCTACCGTGCTGGCCATCTTTTTTGTCCCGCTCTTCTTTGTGCTGGTGATGCGCTACTTCACTAGCCACAAGAGTAAAGAGGCGCGCATGGCTGCAGCAGTTGAGTCAAAAGGTGACTGATGGCATGCAGGTTTAGCTAATTTGAACAGAGTTCAATAAATCGCCAGCCAGCTTTGGGCTGGCTGACAATCAGACAGGGCAACCCCATGGGTTGCCCTGTTTTTTTGTTCAAAAGAGCAACAGACGAAACTAAGTAACAACTTGAAGCTGATGCAATGAAACAGGCATTGTTCATTGAATGGCCTCAATTTGCTCCCTATCAAAACACTTTTAGCTGTTCATCTTCGGGGGAAACGGGATAGAATTCGGCATCAAATCGGGCTGACTCGGTGTGGCAAGCAGTTTCAATTAGCGACTGTTTACTTTATCCACACCGCCAAAAACACAATAATGCTGGAGGACATGATGACCAACAGCGTGAGCAATGTGGTGAAAAGCAGCAAACTGGGGGCTGTAACCCAGTGCGGTAGCCATGATCATTTCGATCTTGTGTTTAAAAAACAACCGTTCTGGTTGTTGCTGTTGGGGAAAGTAGTTGATTACTTTGTTAGGTGCATAGACTAGTGCTGCGGCGATGTATCACAGTGTCATCATCATCATCATCATCA
>NZ_CAWLMI010000034.1:0-43237 GCF_963862045.1 Aeromonas sp. 159
CATCATTCAGAAAACCCGGCCTAGCGCCGGGTTTTCGCTTTATCGCCAATTCACCTTTCCGCCCTTGTCAGATCTGACAGTTGCAATTGCATCCCAGCTTGCTCATCGTGGCATCATCGACATCAGAGTGTTCATATCATGTTTGAAGTCTGGGACGAGCATGGTCACGCCACCGGTCTGACACTGCAGGCACTCAAAATCAGAATCAGCAACGACTATCAGGGCGATCTGATGGTGCGCTACAGCAACAAGCTGGGACTCCCTACGACTCTTTTTCTGACAGTTCACAAGGGTATTGCCTATCAGCGCTTCAAAGCCGGCTCGCCAAGACTGGATTGGGAATGGCTGGCCACCGCAGGCAATGGCCACAGCCCCCGCAATTTTATGAGCGAACAGTTCCCCTTACTCCAGCTCTCCCTCGATAACTGAGTGCCCTTTCTCGCTCAATAACGTCAATTCATCAATGATTTGCTGTAATTGGGCACGAAAGCGTGTCAGCTCATCTGTACAAGCTGGCGATCCAAACTGACGGATTTTTTCTTCCAATCGCCATGCCTGTTCAGCCAATTCCGGCGCCATCATCATGCTGATGGTCCCCGCCTGACGATGCACCCAATTGGCCAATGCATTGTCATCAAGTGGCTCCTGCGCCATCGACTGTTCAAGCTCCTGGCGAAAAAGCGGAAACATCTGCTGCAACTTGTCACCATGACCAAAAAATGCCTCCATGGCTGCAATATCAATCAAGGTTGGCGCGGGTAAGATTTGCCACTTCTGCAACATCTGGCGCAGAGTATCCAGCAGCACCGGTTTGCCCAACAGATCGTCCATGCCCGCGGCAAAACAGCGTTCAGCCTGTTCTGGCAACACATTGGCCGTCATGGCGATGATCAGTAGCCGCTCACCTTTCTCTGCAGCCCGTATCCTGCGGGTGAACTCATAACCATCCATCACCGGCATCTGACAGTCACAGAGCACCAGCTCATAGGGATGCTGCGCGACCATCTCGAGAGCCTGCTGGCCATGCTCTGCCACATCGCAGTTCATCCCAAGTTGCCTGAGCTGGCGTATTACCAGCGACTGGTTGAGGGGATTATCCTCCACCAGCAATACCCGACAGGGCTGCATGGGTGCGCTCTTTCGCATCGCTTTCGTTGCCGTCCCATCGCTCAAGCCAAGCTGGCGATAGCAAACTTCCCGCACGGCATGCCAGGTCATTGGATTGCTGTTGAGGATGTAACCCTCCTCATCACAACGATAACCGAGGGGGGTTGCCAGCGGCAGCACCCGGATGACCCTGTTGCCCGCCAGCTCATGGTCTGTGAAACGCAAATGAGCATCACCAGACTCCGACGTTCGTGTTACCCCCAAGGCATCAAGATGCAACAGCAGGGTGTGGCACAGCTTCTCGTCATGGAGATCGATATGGGCTTGCACGCCATTGAGACGGAGATCCGGCTCTCGCTGTGCCAGCATTGGCAACGTAACCGTCAGGCTGATGAAAGTGCCTAGCCCAGGGGCACTCTCCAGCCGGATCTCGCCACCCATCAAGGTGGCCAGGGTCTGGCAAATACTCAGGCCCAAGCCGGTACCACCATAACTGCGGGTGGTGGAGCTCTCTGCCTGTTCAAAGGCATTGAAGATCCGGCCAAGCGCCTCTGGGCTCATACCGATGCCGCTGTCGCGCACACCGAAGCACAATTGCTGTTGCCCCTCCCCCTGCGACAGCAGTTGCACCGAGATTTCGATAAAGCCCCGCTCGGTAAATTTGATGGCATTGCTGACAAAGTTGAAAAGGATCTGGCGCAGACGCAGCGCATCACCGGTCATCCGGGCCGCCACACCGGCATCCGCACAGAGATAGACGCGCAACCCCTTGCGATGTACTTCGCTCACCGTCATGGTCAGCACGCTGTCGATCAATTCACGGATGAGAAAAGGGGCCTCTTCGAGCTGCATCTTGCCCGCCTCCAGCTTGGCGAAGTCGAGCACGTTGTCGATCAGCGCATGCAACCCCTGGGCACCGCGGTTGATAACCTCCACCATCTGGCGCTGATCCTGAGTCAATTCGGTAAAGGTGAGCTGTTCCGCCATACCGATAATGCCATTCATAGGCGTGCGAATTTCGTGGCTCATGGTGGCCAGAAACTCCCCTTTCTGGGTGGCGGCAGACTCCGCCTTGGTCTTGGCTCTGGCGAGTGCTGCCTCAACCTGATGACGACGGACTATCTCCTGACGCAGCCGCCAGTAAGCCACCGATAGCACCAGAATAAAGAGTGTGATCGCCACCCCGGCGGGCAGCAGGGTACGCACCAGTTTCGCTCTGGGGATCCCTTCGCTGTAATTGAGCGCCAACCAGCTGTTGCGTATCTGGCGCTTCTCCTTGTCGCTCATGCTGGCAAGCACCCGGTTGACCAGGGGCAGCAAGGGGCTGTAAGGCTCACGTACCGCAACGGCCAACTCATCTTTGAAGGGGGTGGGCGCGGCAATATGAAGTCGGTCATCAAACTGCTCGGTGACAAGACGGGAAACCACCACCAGATTGCCGATATAGGCATCTCCCTCACCTGCTGCAACACGAGCGAGCCCCTCGTTGGCACTCTTGGTCGTGATCAGTTTCAGGTCAGGCACCAGTGTCCTTAGCTGGGGGATCAGCATACTGTCGGTCAACAACAACTTTTTACCGGCCAGATCAGAGAGATCCCCGATCGGAATACTACCGCGCGCCGTCACCAGCACCATCGGGAATGATGCAAAGGGCTCGCTGGCATGCCAACCCACCAACCGCTCAATGATGCGGGTGGGTAATACCGCCAGATCCACATCGTGATGCAGCAGCAACTGCTGCAGATCGGGCCAGCTCTGCACTGGCACACGGCTGTATGCCAGCCCCAACTTCTCTTGCAGCACGTCCAGATAATCCGCCATCAAGCCGACCGGATTGCCCCCCTCATCGTGATAAGAGAAGGGCACCCAGCCGGGGATCAATCCCAACTTTAACGGCGGCAGCATCGAGAGCCATGCTCGCTCATCGGGACGCAGCAAGAAATTGCTGTGCCCCATAAAATTGGGCTCCAGACTCTCCCCTAGCCAGCGTTTCTCCAGTTCACTGCGCGCCTCGACTGTCAGCGACTGAATGGCAGTATCAAGCCGGATAGCAAGAGAGTGTTTCTGGCTGGCGACGCCAAGATGCAGGGTTTCCATCAACAAGGGAGACTGGGCAACCACCGCCAACGCCGGGTGACGCTCGATAAACAGGTTGGCCACATGGAGGTTGCCGATATAGGCATCTGCACGCCCTTGTTCAACAGCCTGTAGTGCGCTACGGGTGTCGACAAAGAGCCGGGGTGTGACATTCGGATAATGCAGCTTGACCAGCTTCTCGGTCAGAAAGCCTTTTTCGATGGCAATGCTGGCGGACTGCAACCGGCTCACATCCCGAAACAGGGCGCTGTCCTGGCGCACCACCACCACGGTCGGCGAGGTGTAGTAAGGCAGGCTATAGGTGACACACTGGCGCACTTCAGAGTTAAAAGCATCGAGCAGGATATCCAGCTTGCCACGGCAGGCATCGCTATACATAGCCTCCCAGTCGGGGTAGACCTGCCAGGCGATCCGGTAGTCCAGCTTTTTGGCTAATTGTTCCATCAATTCAATGCTAAAGCCGGCGGCGACCTTACCGTCCCACTGCTGAAAAGGGCCCCATCCTCCGGCCAATATGCCCACTTCAATCGTTGGGACAGAATGCCCCTCTGCCGAAAATACGGAAGGCGTCAAGGAAAAAACAGAGACAATAATTATGAATCGTTTGATTAATGACATAAGCAAACAATATATATACATAACGATTCAAATATATTTATCAAAAGATATATGCTCCTGAAAAAATGGGGTGCGCACGGTAGTATAGAAATGTTAGCTTTGATAGTCTGAATATTATTCACTGCTTTATAAGAGGCTCATCCATGTCCTTCAAGATTATTCTTGCCGATGACCACCCCTTGATTTTGACCGGGATCCGTAGCCTGATTGAACAGATAACACCCCATTGTGAAGTGGTCGCCGAGGCATATCAGGTATCTGACTTGCTGAAATTATTGCAACAACATCGTTGTGATCTGTTGATCACCGATTTCAGCATGCCGGGCGATACCCGTAGCGATGGCATAGTAATGATCCAGCAGTTACGTCGGGATTATCCCAATCTTCCCATTATCGTGCTGACCCAAATCCAGAACAGTGCCATCTTGCAATCCCTTATTCTGGCTGGGGTAAAAGGACTGATACTAAAGAAATCGGTTATTAATGAATTGGCTGATGCTATTCGCCAGATATTGCTCGGCCATCACTATATTGGCCCGACAGTACAAATGCTGCTAGCCAATGCTGGCATCACGGATCCAGACAGTATCAACCCGCTCACTCCCAAAGAGAGTGAAGTAGTGCGCCTGCTGGCCAGCGGCATGTCAGTCACCCAAGTAGCGAAATACCTTCATCGCAGTGTCAAGACCATCAGCACCCAGAAGAAAAATGCCATGGCAAGGTTGGGAATTACCAGTGACAGTGCCCTTTTTGAATATGCAAAAATTCATGGCCTATATTAAAAAGCAGTTGATTTAGTTTGCAATGTATTATATTAGAGCACTCGTGGTGAATTGGTAATGGTCAGATTGCCGCTTCAATTATGATCGTGATATCTCCTTTGTAACGCCCACCAGGGTGCTTCATCATTTCTGAAACCTGTGCACCCTTTATTTCAAATTTGAATGGCCGATCATCACCCGATAGAATGGAGTGACCATAATAATTTTCATCTTTATGTGGATATATTAAATATTGAATATTATGCATACCGGTAGCATAGACATCAACAGGGACAGAGTGGTTTGCTCGTTCATTTTTAATAAAACAGCGATCTCCACTACTATTTATATATTGGCATTTCAGTCGTACATTATAGGGTGCAGAGGCCCATATTCTGGTCGCCAAGGTCGCAGTTAATGATGCTGGCGTACTACGATCATTGCGATGAATCCAATTGGTCCAGCCGCCAGGTGGCTGTAAATCCAGCTGCTGTTCTTTTAATGGGAACAATACTTTCAGCTGATGTCTGACTGTCAGCGTTAAATTAATGACAAGTTGATTATCAGAGTACTCTCCATTACCCAAACTTATATCACCATTATTCCCCATCGAAAGTGTCAATGAGCCGCGATAAGTACCGTTAGGCATATCCAATGGTGATGGTGGTTTTATTTTAAAGCCAAACATAACCATATTGATGCTATATAATCCATCATAAGGCTCTGCTGATTTCTCTGTATAACAAGATTTTCCGTCTAGATTTCCCCACAATAGAACCCATCTGGAAATACGATTGGGGTAAGATGCATAAGCTCTATTTACATATCTGCACCCCCCAAATGGCTTTGTCATACCATCATAAACATCTTTGGCCCCATCAACATATTTAATACCTGTCTCCCAATCAGCACCTAACTGCTCTGGAATAACATCAACAGGGAACTCTTTTCCATTTTCTGATTTGATAGTCATCATTTTCCTTCCTGATAACCCAAAAAAAACAAATGCATCTTTCTTATCCTTGAAATCCTTGACGACGACTCTTTTTATGGTCGTTTTAAACGAAAACAGTAAGCTATCGAGCGACACTATATTTCCATAACACTCGTCAATAGACGCACCAGGCAGCTGATTTTTACATACCGTGGTGCTTTTAAATGTACCACGAGCATCTTCATAAACGGCTGGTTTATATTCGGCGGTCACATCCACTGTTGCTGCATTTGCTGAAAGGCAAAATATAAACATTGCAACATATAGGCACCTCAAAAAAAATTTGAGCAACATTGAATATCCTTAAATTACTTTCTAGCCAGTAGCTGTTCATGACAAACGAGATCACCAAGAAACCATGTATCTTGTCCCCACTTATTATCATCTTGGTTCAAGAGCATCTGGCATTGTAATCGGCCATCACGCTCAACCTGTAAACTTGGGTTCTTTTTACTCATATCCATGACAAAAAAACCATCATTCTCACTCATGGTGCGACCAATATGGTTGCGCACCACAGCCCCTCTTAATGGTTGACCTTCTTTATTCAGCAGACGACCAATTACGGTGACGGTATTCATGGCATTGACCTGGGCATACCCCACCCCACCGCGATTAAGGTGGTAGGGAAGCACGGCGGGTTTGATGGTGAGCGGCGCCCCATCCTGATCGGCCATCTCCAGCTGCAAGGCGCCACTTTGCAGGGCGGGTACCGAAACCAGATGGCGACCGGGCCCCAGGGTCTGCACACCGCCCTGATCGTCGCTGACCCAAATTCGCGCCGCCTCGTCATCGGCGTCGATATCGAGGATCATCGCCGCCTCGTTACCCATGGCGCCCATCTCGCGGGAGCCGAGCGCCAGCTCCCCCTCCCGCCCCAGTGCCACCACGCTCTCCAAGTTGATGCCGCCGGTCACCTCACCGTTATAGGAGGAGTGCTGGGCAAACAGATCCCCTCCAAGCCAGGGCGCCCCGAAGCGGCCATAGCCGGATAGACCGGTACCATAGCTGTCATGGGTGCTGCCCACGCTGACCTGACGCAGCGGCCCCCAATCCACCTCCTGCTGGTAGTTGAGATAGGCGCTGCGCTGGGCACCGCCCGAGCGGGAGGTATTGCTGCCCAGCCCCAGCGACAACTGGCGATCGTCCCCTCCCAGGTTGACGGTGAGACTGAGCGTACTGCCGCGATCCCGCTGCTGCGCCGTGCTCTCGCTGCCGGGGCGATCGAACAAGGTCAGCCCCCAGGTCACCCAGCGCCCCCACAACCTGTCGCTGTAGTGCCATCCCAGATCGGCGCCATTGCCGCGGCCAGACTGATGAGAGACATAGAGACCGAGCGTTCCCCACCGATCCAGCGACTGCTGCAGCGACAGGCTGGAGCTACGACTTGCCTCCCCCTGCTTGCGCTGGTTGCGCGAATGGCTCGCCACCAGACTGCTGTTACCCTGCCAGTAGATCCCTTGCAGATCATATCCCCAGCCCGAGCCTGCGCTCTGGTTCACGGAAGCAAAGCCGTGCAACTGGCTGGTGGCCTCCCAATCGAGTGAAAACGCGTGCTGGGCACGCCTGTCCACATACTGACTGCCCGCCCCCACCACCAGCGAGGGGAGCAGCAGGTGGTTCACCGCAATGCCACCGCTGGCCCCTTCCAGATCGCTATCCCCCTGCCGCACCAACCAACGGGTCTGACGCCCGGCAAAAAGGTTGAAGCGCCACGGCTCCTCCGGCGTTTGCCAGTTGGAGGGTTTGTAGATCATCTCGCGCCAGCGGCGGCTCTCCTGACCATCTTCCAGCAATCGCAGCTCCACCTCGTAGATGCCACCTGGCAGGGATCGGGTATCGAGGGCCTGCAGACCCGCGACGACTTGCTGGGACTGGATCAGGCGCCCGTCCCGGTAAATCTCCACCAGGCCGGGCCGCGTCGGCGCCACCTGGATCGGCACCATGCTGGCGACCCCGCGTTCCCGGCGCAGCAGATCCGAACTGCCCCACATTACCCCGAGCACGGTGGGCGTCGCACCGCTGTAGTAGTTCGGCTGGCGCACCAATCCCTGCGCCGTGGGAAAGAAGAAGCCCAGGCGGTAAAACTGGGCCTCATGAAGCCGCTCGCCATAGATCTGGGCCATGCCCAGCTCGGTTGACTCCCCTTCCTGCCAGGTGGCATCCCCTTCCATAAAGGGGGTCCACTGCCCCCAGCTACCCTCCAGCTGCAGGTTGTAGTGGCCGCTGCGCTGGCTGCCCTGCACCAGGTTCAGCTGGTTCTGAACCAGCAGCCCCTTGCTCCCTTTTGGCAGTGCCATAAACCGTTGATCCCGCGCCGCCTGCTCCACCTCACTGGTCAATACAGACAGCTGGGACTCCTCCAGGCTGTATTGCAGCCCAAGGATCCCCTCCGGGCAGCGCGGGTCGCACTCGCCAAGGGGCAGTGTTGTACCCAGTTTGTTCAACCAGCGTTCACGCGTCCCCTCGTCAAACTCGCTCTCCTGCACCTCCAGCAGCGAGAGCAGTTGCACCGAGTTATCACGACCGAGCAGCACTTCGCCATCCCCCAGCAGGCGGCCATCGACGGTCACCCGCACCATCAGCGGCACCCCAAAAAAGTGCTCTTCAAACCCTTCCGGCAATTGCCGTGCCTGTTGCAGCAACAGTGCTGGCTCTGCCGCCATCACAGGGGCCGAGAGCAACAACCCAAGCAAGAGAAGAGGAGTTCGAACCATGGTGTTCAACCTGTATAGATAGATGCCTCACTAAAAAGGGGCCTCGCGGCCCCTTGGGTCTTGATTTGTAATGAATTTAGGTAGCGGGTGGGGCAGGCGGGGCCTCGGATTCAAACATCATGCTGACAATCCCCTGATAGTTGCCGGGCTTGTAGCCGCCGGTTGGCGCCGTAGCGGGGATGATCTCAAGCCCGACCTGTTTGCCGGTACTGGCGTCCGCCTGGTTCAACAAATCTTGAGACGCGGTCGTCAGTGCCGTACCTGCCACCTTGACCGTCAGGTCGATGCTCTCCTTGCCGCTGGCCATGGTGGCAGGATAGACCAGATAGCCCTTGATGGGGCCCAGGGTGCTCTTCATCTCCAGCTGTTTGGCCAAGGGATCCAGCTTCTGGCTAAAGGGGTTAAAGGTCAGCTTCTGCGGGGTATTCATCCAGTCCCCGACCGGCTGCACATAAAACTTGTCCGTCGGGATCTGCGCCGTCACCGTCACCGTATGCTCGACTCGCTCGGCTGCCATCAGGGTACCGCTTACCAACAGTAGTGCGGGGGCGAACCATAACCTCTTCATAACCACTCCTTATTCTTTGATGATATTCATATGGCATATCGCTATTCAGACCTTGAACTCCTTGAATACCGATTGCTTTCCTTCGATCAGTTCAAAACGAACCGTACTGGCGGCATCTTGGCTGACCTGTTTTTTAACGCCGGGCAGCAGATGCAGCTTCTCCGGTTGGCTGCATGACGTTTTGTCACACACCTCCAGATAATCGAGAACCACGGTGGCATTGCCGAGGTTCTGCACATAAAGGACTCCATCTTCACGCACTATTCGCGTGTCGTAACGGGGCACTTTGGGGGCAACAAACAAAATGGTGCCATAACCGGTCATGATGCTGACACCGGCGCTAATTTGCTGCTGTGGTGGCAATTCGGTTATTTCATCATCCTGTGGTTTGACTGGCACAAAACGCACCCGAAAATAACGTTCGCGCTCCCTCTCACCCATATAAATAAAACGGGTAGCCTGGATTCCACCTGCAGGAATAATCAACCGAGATGGACTTGTCACCAGCTGGCGAACGCCCTCCTCCGGTAACTCCCGCTCCTTCGGCACGCCATCGGCACCATATATAATCTCGGCCAGCGTTATTTTGACAAAGGCCGTCTCATTACCAAGATTTCTAACCCGCTTGAGCAGCGTAGTTTTTTCTGCCGACATATAGTCATATAAGGTGCCAACGCTAATATCCGGCGACGCCATGGCATTGCTGCTGAATATAATCAGCAACACAGCAAAAATATTATTCATGAATAATGATCACACTGTAAAAACGATAGAAAGTGACGCCTTCATTGCAGGCTCCGAAAAATATATGAGTTCCATATATGCAAATCGCCAAATGATGATATTTGTCTCGGCGATTCGTCATTGAGGCCAGTCTAGATAATCCATGCACCGGACTTAATCGGAATAATCTGATACTGCCAAAGTATTTTTTCTGCAAACAATCAGACAATTCCTACAGCCAGCTTTCAACATCCTCCCCTATTATCCGAAATCATCTCAGTCAGCAGGGAAGTGACATGTTTGCGTTTAAAGAAGAGTTTCCGGTCGGTGACGTGGCATCCCTGACGACAGCGGACATTGCCGTGCCCTTTTATCAGCCAATCGTTAACCGGGATCGCCAGATCATCGGCTTTGAGGCGCTGGCCAGACGCTGGGAACCCCGCCAACAGCGCTATCAGGGAATAGACTTTCCCTCTCTCAGCGATGACGAGTCCCTGCATGTGGATATCGTTATGCTCAGAGCCATTCTACGCGACCTGCCAGCACTGGCGAAGGGGAGGTCATATATGCTCTCCATCAACCTCAATCCCACACTGAGCAGCGCCACCTATCAGAACCTGTTGCTGCTGGTGCTGCTGCAGGCCCGCAAGCTGGATATCGCAATCTGGTTCGAGGTGGTGGAGTACGCCCCGCTAGAGCGCAAGGAGTTGGCCCTGATCGAGGTACTGCGCAGCCACGGTGCCCATATCGCCTGCGATGACTTTGGCACCCAGGAGTGCAATTTTCAGCGAGTGATGGCGCTCCCCTACGAGATCATCAAGCTGGATCGCTCCCTGCTGCTGCAAGCGACCAGGAGTAGCCATGCCTTGCGCATGCTGACCGGACTGGTGGAGTACCTGCAACGACTCAGCATGAAGGTGGTGTGCGAAGGGGTGGAAAACCAGACCCATATCGAGATTGCCGACCAGCTCGGCTGTGACTATCAACAGGGTTACGTCTACGCCATGCCCGCCCCCCTCTCCCGTTGGGCCTGAGCGGCTGTTTCATTTCGGCATTCTGTCGGCTCGCGCAGCCAACAATTTCCTGCCAAATTGCATGATGACGTGGGGGCGAGTACAATCTCGCACCCCGAATATCCGGCGCATCTTCTTTAGATAGCCCCGGATATGCCGTCATCGGGTCGCGCTGCATTGAGCCTCCTCTCGGAGGGCATCTTGCACCGCAACTCAACCACTACGATGCCATCAGGTGGCATCGTCCTGATTTGCAATCAGATATAAAGAGTCCACCATGTTTAAACCAGAATTGCTCTCCCCCGCAGGTTCCCTCAAGAACATGCGTTACGCCTATGCCTATGGCGCCGATGCCGTCTATGCCGGTCAGCCCCGCTACAGCCTGCGGGTGCGTAACAACGAATTCGATCATGAAAACCTGCAGCTGGGCATCAACGAAGCCCACGCGCTGGGCAAGCAGTTCTATGTGGTGGCCAACATCCAGCCCCACAACTCCAAGCTCAAGACCTTCATCCGCGACATGCGTCCCGTGGTGGAGATGAAGCCAGATGCGCTGATCATGTCAGACCCGGGCCTCATCATGATGATGCGCGAAGCCTTCCCGGACATGCCCATTCACCTCTCGGTGCAGGCCAACGCGGTCAACTGGGCCACGGTGAAGTTCTGGCATCAAATGGGCCTGACCCGCGCCATCCTCTCCCGCGAGCTGTCGCTGGACGAGATCGAAGAGATCCGCATGCAGGTGCCGGAGATGGAGCTGGAAGTGTTCGTTCACGGCGCGCTATGCATGGCCTACTCCGGCCGCTGCCTGCTCTCCGGCTATATCAACAAGCGTGACCCCAACCAGGGCACCTGCACCAACTCCTGCCGCTGGGAGTACAAGGTGCACGAAGGTAAAGAAGATGACGTGGGCCAGATCGTCCACCGTCAGGAGCCGATCAAAGTGCGTCCGGACAACACGCTAGGCCTTGGCAAGCCGACTGATGCCCTTGTGCTGCTGGAAGAGTCCAACCGCCCGGGCGAGTACATGAGCGCATTCGAGGACGAGCACGGCACCTACATCATGAACTCCAAGGATCTGCGCGCCGTCGAGCACGTCGAGCGACTGACCAAGATGGGCGTTCACTCCCTGAAAATCGAAGGGCGCACCAAATCCTTCTACTACTGCGCACGTACCGCTCAGGTTTACCGCAAGGCCATCGACGATGCGGTAGCGGGTCGTCCGTTCGACCGCAGCCTGATGGGCACCCTCGAAAATCTGGCCCACCGCGGCTATACCGAGGGCTTCCTGCGCCGTCACAACCACAGCGAATACCAGAACTACGACTACGGCTACTCCGTCTCCGACACCCAGCAGTTTGTCGGCGAGATCACCGGTCGCAAAGGTGACATGGTCGAGGTCGAGGTGAAGAACAAGTTCCTGGTGGGCAACAACCTGGAGCTGATGACCCCGCAGGGCAACGTCCGTTTCAATCTGGAGCAGATGGAGAACCGCAAGGGCGAGCTTATCGATACCGCGCCGGGCAACGGTCACGTGGTCTATGTGCCGGTCCCGAAAGATCTGGATGTGAACTACGGCATTTTGCTGCGCAATCTGGGCGACAGCCAGGATACCCGCAACCCGCACACGGCGGCCTGAGATGGCGCTGCTCATCACCGACAAGTGCATCAACTGTGACATGTGCGATCCCGAGTGCCCCAACCAGGCTATCAGCCTGGGTGAGGAGATCTACGAGATCGACCCCAGTCGCTGCACCGAGTGCGTCGGTCACTATGAGAAGCCGACCTGCATCAGTGTCTGCCCTATCGACTGCATCATCTGGGATCCCGCCCACGTGGAGACCGAAGATCAGCTGATGGAGAAGTTTGTGCGGATGCACAGGCAGTAGCTGATGCACAGACCGTAAAACGAAAAAAAGGCCGAGCAATCGGCCTTTTTTGATCCTGCGTGCAGCGGCTGGGCATCACTTGCCGACCAGCCGGATCAGTTTGTCCAGCTCACGCTGGGCCTCCAGCATCCGGGTCTGGGACTCCTCCAGCCTGGCCTGCCGCTTGGCAATCTTCTCAGGTTTGCCACTGACTCTCGCCTCCTGCAGCTCGAGCAGGCGCTCGTCCACCTCGCCGCGCAGTTTGTTAACCCGCTCTTTCTGCTCCTTGAGCAGACCTTCATCGGTACAGTTGGCCTTGATATTGCGCGCGGCCTGTTCCAGCCCGGCAATCTGCCCGGCGTTATTGTGTGCTTTGGCAAACACCAGCTGGTCGTTGACGGCCTGCAGACGAGCCTTGCAACCGACCGCCTCACTGCCAAAGGCCTGACCCGCCAACAGCAGCAAGCCGGCTCCCAATACTTTCCACATCTCGATTCATCCGGTCTTGTTTGCGAGCTGACCATAAAAACCTCGATCGGCAGCAGGGTCAAGCAAGCGGGAAAAAGGTGCGACAGAAGTTGTGCAACATCACGCAATTGCCACCCTGTTGGCTCTACAATGGCGCTCTTTCCAATCGGGAGTCTGTTATGAATCAACAAATTGTGGTTATTGCCAACGGTGCCCCCTATGGCAGCGAATCCCTGTTCAACGCCCTGCGCCTCGCTATCGCCCTCAACGAACAGGGTGGTGCCAGCCTGAAGCTGTTCCTGATGTCAGATGCGGTGAGTGCAGCGCTGGCCGGTCAGGCACCGGCCGAGGGGTACAACCTGCGCCAGATGCTGGAGATCCTGCTGGCGCAAGGCGTCACCATTCGCCTGTGCAAGACCTGCACCGATGCCCGTGGCATCACAGCCCTGCCGCTGATCGAGGGCATTGAGGTCGGCACCCTGCCGATGCTGGCCCAATGGACCCTGGCTGCCGACAAGGTGCTGACCTTCTGATCACCCCCTCCGGATCTCTTGCCCCTTTAGCCCTCACCTGACCCTCCATAGCCCCCGCCACGCGGGGGCATTGCGCGCGCCCCAGCCTCACTGACTACACTATCAATTGCCACGCCTGCTTGTTTGTCCCACCTCACGGACAGCGTAACGCCCAGTAATAAACCGAGGACGACGATGAATCCGACCGAACAGACCCTGCTTGAGCAGATGAGGATCACCGACTTTGAAATTGCCCATCGCAAGGAGTTATTGCTGCTCAATGAACAGGATGTGGCGCGGTTGGCAAGTTATTGCAGCAAGATAGAACCACGGATCGACGCCCTGGTGGATCGCTTCTACCAGCAGCAAACGGCCATCACCGAAATCGCCCTGTTGATCGGGGATGCCGATACCCTCATACGGTTGCGCACCGCGCAACGGCGCTATGTGCTCGATCTCTTCAGCGGCCATTACGATTTGGAGTACGTCAACAACCGGCTTCGGATCGGGCTGGTTCACAAGCGGATCGGGGTCGAACCCAAGCTCTATCTGGCCGCCATCAACACCCTCAAAGCTCTGCTGATCGAAGATATGTTCGAGCAGATCCGCGATGAACCGGAGCGCCTCGTCATGCTGGCCGCCCTGGACAAACTCTTTCTGTTCGACATCACTCTGGTCTTCGAAACCTACATTCGCAGTCTGGTGTCGGAAATAGAGTCATCCAGAGAGAAGTCGGAGAACTATGCCAAGAGTCTGGAGCAGAAAGTACGCGAGCGTACCAAACAACTGGAGGAGCTGAACCGCACCGATGCCCTGACCGGATTACTCAACGTTCGCCACCTCAACGAGCTGTTGCTGCTAAGCCTGCGCACCTGTCAGCGCCGTGCCGAACCCATGGCCATCGCCTATCTCGATATCGACAACTTCAAGCAAATCAACGATACCGAAGGTCACCAGCGCGGAGACGAGATCCTGCGCATCGTTGGCCACTGCATCCGTCAGGTTTTTCGCGCCGAAGACAGCTGCTTTCGTTATGGCGGAGATGAGTTCTGCCTGATCCTGCCCAACTGCAACGAGAGTCAGGCGCGGGATATCTATCTCAAACGATTGGTCAACACCGTCAAGGAGCAGCTGGGCGATCTCACCCTCAGTATCGGCATCGTGCAGACCGGGCCGGAGCACTACGACGACGGGCTAAACCTGATCCGGCTCGCCGACGAGAGGATGTACGCAGCCAAGAAGGCGCTCAAAGAGAAGACGCCGGGTAGCACGCACTGAACATTCAGCATCACAGATCCCCGCATTAACCGGGTCAGCTCCGCTCAACCACAGACGTTGCCGCAGTGGGACGCTGTACTCTGGCACCCCACTCATAGAGCGCAAAAATCGCCACACAAAGCAGCGCCATCAGCACATAGAGCCACTGACCGCTCCACTGCTCGAGGATCCAGCCTCCCAGCAGGGCACCTGCGGCCCCTCCCAACCCGGCCAGTGCGCTGGCGCCAAAATAGCTTCCCTTGAGGTGGGTGGGGGCCATCTGGTCGATCAGCACGTTGAGCAGGGGGAAGAGGATGGTCTCGCCGATGCTGAGCAGCAGCACGGCGCCAAACCAGTGGCTGCGCACCATCGGGTCCCCCAGCGCGAAGAGCAGCTGGGCCGCCAGAAAGAGCGCCATACCGATATGAAGACGCACCCGCACCGGCCAGCGTGACAACAACCGCAGCAGCGGAAACTGCAGCAGCACCACGGTCAGGGCGTTGGTCGCCACCAGCAGAGCAACCAGCTCGGCCACCTGCGGCATACCGGCCCGGGTCAGGTACTGCACCAGCGGCGAGTGAAACTGGGAGTAGACCAGCACCATCAGGAGATTGGCCATCACCAGCAGCAGGAAGGCGCGATCCGCCAGCAACACCTTGATGGCATCCCGCAGTCCGGGGCCAGCAGCACCCGGCTTGCCTGTGCTGCCAGCCCGGCGAAATCCCCAGCCAAAGGCCAGCGCCAGCAGCAGATAGCTCACCACCAGAAACAGGAAGGTCTCCTGCTGGGCGTTAATCCCGAGGGTCACCCCGAGCAGAGGCCCCAGCGCCGCCCCCAGGTTGAGCAAAAAATAGCGCAGGTGCAGTGCCAGCTCCCGCGCCTTGGCCGAGGCCAGACTGTCGGCCATCAACGCCTTGCCGGGGGCATCGATGAGCCCCGACGAGAGGCCGCTGCCCATCACCCCGACCCCGAGCCAGAACACCTCGTGCGAAAAACCGAGCAGGCCGAAACAGAGCATCGCCACCAGACAACCGCCCAGCAGTATGCTGCGCCGCCCGAAGCGATCAGAGAGCCAGCCGCCGTAAAAACTGACCAGGGTAGAGAGGGCCATCGAGCCACCCAGCAACAGGCCAATGAAGGTGGCCGAAAGGTCATACTCCCGATAGAGCAGAATGGAGAGGAAGGGCCACACCATGTAGTAGCTGGTGCGCACCATAAAGGTACCCAGAATGACGATCCAGACCAGCGGGGTAAATTGCCTGAAGGTGCTCCATGACATCGCTATGCTCCATGCCCCGCAGCTCTTACCACAAGATCCTGTCATAAACGGGGAAAGCATTCAGTTGTAACAGAGGGCCTCAATAGAAACAACCCTCGCTCACCGACAAGGTGCAACCGGATGCAAAAAGGCCAGCCGATGGGCATCGGCTGGCCTTTTTATCGCGGGATTTCCCTCGGGCTAGCGCCAGGGGCTCTGCTGCCACAGACGCCCCAGTCCGGCTTCCAGCGCCTGAGCGCCCTGCTGTCCCAGCTTCTGGGTCAGACTTTTAGGCTTGCGATAGCTGATGCCGATCACCTTGTGGTGGCTGGCCTGCGCCAGCAGATAGTCATCACTGGTGCAGAGGGTATCCACCAATCCCAGCCCCTTGGCCTGACTCGCCAGCCAGTGCTCGCCGGTCGTGACCTGATCGATATCGAGTTGCGGGCGGTGTTCGGCCACAAAGGCCTTGAAGCGCTCGTGGATCGCTGCCAGCTCCTCGCGAAACTTCTCGCGCCCCAGATCGTCGTTCTCGCCGAACATGGTGATGGTGCGCTTATACTGACCGGCGGTGTGCATCTCAAATTCGATGTCATGCTTTTTCAACAACTTGTTGAAGTTCGGCATCTGGGCGATCACCCCGATGGAGCCGACGATGGCAAAGGGGGCCGCCAGGATTTTGTCCGCCACGCAAGCCATCATGTAGCCGCCGCTCGCCGCCACCTTGTCAATCGCCACGGTGAGCTTGATGTCACGATCGCGCAGTCGCTGCAACTGGGAAGCGGCCAAGCCATAGCCATGCACCACGCCGCCACCGGATTCGAGTCGCAGCAACACCTCGTCGCCGGGCTGGGCGACGCCGATCACCGCGCTCACCTCCTCGCGCAGGGAGGCCACCTCTTTGGCATCCATGCTGCCGTTGAAATCGAGCACGAACAGTCGACTGCGCTCATCCCCCGCCTTGGCGCGCTTTTTCTGCTCCTCTTTCTGCTGCTTTTCCAGTACCTTGCGCTCTGCCTTGCTTACGAGCGCACTCTTGAGCGCAAACTGCCCCTGCTCCAGCTCGCTCGAGAGATCGGTCACCACCAGCTCACCCTTGCGCGCTTTCGGCTGGCGAGTGCTGACGATCATCAGGATGATGGCGCCGATGGCCAGCAGGAAGGTCACTGTCTTGGCCAAAAACAGGCCATATTCGGTCAGAAATGTCACGATGGACTCCAGAATGGATCGGTTTTCGTCACATTCTAGGGAGTTTGATGGAGGCGCGCAAAAAATCGCAGCCAGAGCCCGGAAAAACCAACCCGAGCATCACAACCTCTCTATTTTCTTCACATTTTTCTTGCCGCTGGCTGGTCAAACAGGCGCGCGGATCAGTACACTTGGCGCCGATTGCCATGCACTTATGGCCGGAATTTGTTAACAGGAGTTGTCATGCTCGATTATCAGGCACCCCGCGATCTGCTCAAGGATAAAGTCATTCTGGTCACCGGTGCCGGCGACGGGATCGGCCGCGAAGCCGCCCTCACCTACGCCGCTCATGGTGCCACCGTGATCCTGCTCGGCCGCACCAGCGCCAAACTCGAAGCCGTGTATGACCAGATTGAAGCGGCCGGTTATCCGCTGCCCGCCATCGTGCCGGTGGATCTGAAAGGGGCCACCGCTGCCCACTACCGCGGCATGGCCGAAACCTTCGCCCAGCAGTTTGGCCGCCTCGATGGCGTGCTATTCAATGCCGGTCTGCTCGGCACCCTCTCCCCGTTTGAACATATTCAGGAGAAGGAGTGGGACGAAGTGATGCAGGTCAACGTCAAATCGGAATTCCTGCTGACCCAGGCGCTGCTGCCGCTGCTGCGCCAGACTGCCAAGGCGCAGGGAGATGCCTCCATCGTCTATACCTCCTCCAGTGTGGGACGCAAGGGGCGCGCCTACTGGGGCACCTATGCCATCTCCAAGTTCGCCATCGAGGGGATGATGGAAGTGCTGGCCGACGAGCTTGAGAACACAGGTGTGCGGGTCAATACCCTCAATCCGGGCGGTACCCGTACCAAGATGCGCGCCAGCGCCTTCCCGGCGGAAGATCCCATGAACCTCAAGACTCCGGCCGACCTGATGCCGCTCTACCTCTACCTGATGGGGTCGGACAGCCGCGGCAAAACCGGCCAGACCTTTGTGGCTCAGCCAAAATAAACAGGCGGCTCAGCCCAAATAAATCAATAAAATACCCAGAGTGTTGTGCGGCAGGGGTTAAATTGAATAGGGGGCACAGGCTCCCTGTTCGAACCACTGACCATCCTATCTCCAATCAGGTTGAACTATGTTTCGTCCCAAGAGCACGTTTGAGCAATGGCGGATCTTTCAGGCGGTGGTCGACTGCGGCGGCTACGCCCAGGCGGCCGAGGCGCTGAACAAGAGCCAGTCCTCCCTCAATCATGCGGTTGCGAAGTTGCAGCAGAGTCTGGGGGTGCCCTTGCTGGAGGTGCGCGGCCGCAAGGCGGTGCTGACCCCAGCGGGCGAGATCTTCCTCAAGCGGGCCCGTCAGTTGAGCCAGCAGGTGGAAGAGCTGGAAAATCTGGCCAACAACCTGGAGCGGCAGTGGGAGCCGCAGATTAACCTCTATGTCTCGGCGCTGCAGCCAAGGGATCGCCTCTATCGGGCCTTGGCCAGCTTCTATCCTCGCAGTCGGGGTTGCCGGGTCAACCTGCACGAACGCATTCACTGCCACTTCAACGCCCTGCAACCGGGGGATCTGATGCTCTCCGAGCACCTGCCCGGCGATCGCACCGGTCTGCTGCTGGACGAGGTATGCCTGCTGCCCCTCTGCGCCGCCAGCCATCCGCTGGCGCAAGAGGAGGGGGCGATCCGCAGCGATGTATTGACCAGTCACAACCAGATCAGCCTTCATCCCCCCATTCACCGCTCGGTGGACTGGAACGATGCGGATGACACCGGCTGGAAGGCAACCCACTACCACGAAGTGCTCGCCATGCTGCGCCTTGGCCTCGGCTATGCCTGGATGCCGCGCCATCTGGTAGAGCGGGAGCTGGCAGAAGGGTCACTCATACAGCTGGATCTGGAGAGCGGCAACGAGCGCCACCTCTACACCTATCTGCTGACCCTCTCCCCCGAATCCCTCGGCCCTGCGACCGAGCTGCTGCTGCGCTGCCTGCGCAACGAATATCAGGGCGAATCAGCGCCGCTTCCGCACGCCCAGCCCCAGCACGGTAAATAACAGCCAGCTCCCCGTCAGACGTTGGGCACCCGCCAGCTGGCGGCCAGTGCCACCAGTGCCAATCCCAGCGCCACCATAAAGACCCCGTGGAAACTCCACACCTCCGCCACCACACCGGCGATGGCCCCTGCCATGATGGAGCCGGTGCGGATGCTGTTGGCAAACAGGGTGGTCGCCACCCCGGCTCGCCCCGGCATCAGATCCTGAAAGTAGGACATGCCGATCCCCGCCACGATACCGATGAAGATGGCGTTGAACAGCTGCAAGGCGATCAGGGCGTATTGGTCGGTGAGGGTCACCAGACCTGTGTAAAAGGCCGCGCCAGCCAGCACCGCCAGCAACATCATGGGGCGCTTGCCAAAGCGCGCCGTGTAGTAACCCGCCAGCAGCATGAAGGGGATCTCCAGCGCCGCTGCCGTGCCCATCAGGATACCGGCAAGCTTCTCATCCATCCCGAGCTCCCGGGTGATGTAGAGCGGCATATTGATGAGGTACATGCTGTTGCAGGTCCACATCAGGGTGGAGGCGATAAAGAGTGCCCGCACCGCCGGATCCCGCCAGCTGCTGACCCGCTCTGTCTCTTCAGCCATCTTGGGCAGCGGCAGCGAGGGCAGCCAGCGCCACACCACCAGGGCACAGAGCAGATAGGCCAGTGCCGAGGCCAAGTACATCAGCTCGAAGCCGTAGCCGATGGCCAGCGCGAAGGCGATGGGCGGGCCTATGACCCAGGCCAGCGAAAACTGGGCCCGCATCACCGAGCTGAACATGTCCGCCCGCCGGTTGCGGCTGTCGGAATACTCCCGCGCCAGCGCAAACAGCTGGGGACTGGCCGTGGCCGCCAGTGCCGCCAGCATCACCCCCAGACTCGCCAGCAGCCAGTAGTTGCGGTTCCAGGCAAACAGCAAGGAGAGCGCCACCCCGGCAAAACAGCAGCGCAGGATCAGTCGCTTGCGATCCCCCTTGTTATCGGAGCGGTGGCCAAGCCACTGGCTGACCAGAATGCCCACCACGGCGTTGATGGTATAGAAGAGCCCGACCAGAAAGGGGCGCACCTGCACCTCCTCGGCCAGAAACAGACTTAAGGTAGGCACCTGCAATGCCACCGCGACGCCGGTCATAAAGGTCACGGCAAGAAATGAAAGGGAGACGGGGTCCGGGCGTTTGACCGCCGCTATCGACAAGCTCATAGGGTTACCACTGATTGGAAGGACGATACGGGCTAACGGGCGGCAGCCGTATGAAAATTCGGCGCCTATCTTATGTCACTATCAAGAGCGGGCTCAAGGATGGCATAAGCAGGTGTGCGCCTTGCGAGGGAGGCCGCGACCCCGTAGAGTGAAAGCCCATCCTGCCAGCACAAGGAGTTCGCATGTTTGATTTTGATCAGGAAGTAGACCGCAGTGGCACCATGAGCCTGAAATGGGACAAGTACAAGGGTCAGGATGTGCTGCCCATGTGGGTTGCCGATACTGACTTTGTCTCCCCCCCGTCCGTGATTGAGGCGTTGACCAAACGGGTTGCCCACGGCATTTTCGGCTATGCACGCCCCTCGCCGCGCCTGATCGAACTTATTATCGAACGGATGGCGACCCGCTATGGCTGGGCCATCGAGCCCGAATGGCTGGTGTTCCTGCCCGGCGTGGTGCCGGGGCTCAACCTTGCCTGCAAGGCGTGGAGCCAGCATGGCCGCGGTATCATCACCCCCAAGCCGGTCTACTACCCCTTCCTGCAGGCGCCGGGCTTCAATGATCGTCCCCTGCTCACCGTGCCGATGGTTGAAGAGGCGGGTCGCTGGGTGCTGGATCTGGCAGAGCTGGAGCGTCAGGCCCCCGCCGCAGATCTGCTGCTGCTCTGCAACCCCCACAACCCGGGCGGCACCATCTTCACCCGTGACGAGCTGCTGGCCATCGATGCCATCGCCGCGCGCCACAATCTGGTGATCTGCTCCGATGAAATCCACTGCGATCTGCTGCTGGATAAAAACGCCCGCCACATTCCCTACGGCGCCATCAGTGCGCAAGCGGCCGAGCGCTGCGCGGTGATGATGGCCCCGAGCAAGACTTTCAATATCGCCGGTCTCTGCTGCTCCTTCGCCATTATCCCCAACGCCCGTCTGCGCTTCAGGCTGCAACAGGCGATGCGCGGCATCAGCGCCGACGTCAACCTGCTGGGCTTTGTCGCCGCCGAAGCGGCCTATGAGGGTGGCGAACAGTGGCTGACCGAGCAACTCGACTATCTGGCGGCCAATCTGGCCCTGATCCAGCAAGCGGTTGCCCGCTGGCCCGGCGTCAAGCTGGCCAACCATCAAGCGACGTATCTGGCCTGGATTGATGTGAGCGCCCTTGGCCTTGCCGATCCCATCGCCTTCTTCGAGCAGGCCGGCGTCGGTCTCTCCCCCGGCGCCCAGTTTGGCGACGGTCAGTTCGTGCGGCTCAACTTCGGCTGTACCAGGGCACGACTGACCGACGCGCTGGCGCGGATGGAGCGGGCAATCCTCAACAACAAGCCCTGATTAGCCAGCAACGGGATGGGCAAGCCCCATCCCTTTTTCCCTGTGTCATCAGCCAGCGGTCAACTCAGTCAACGGTCAATTATGTCTCTACGGATCTTGCATCACCTTCTGCTTCCCCTCTGTGCACTCTCTGCGCTGCTCCCCTTTGGCAGCCAGGCGCTGACCATCGGAACGGGCCCGCTCAATGGGGTCTACTACCCGACCGGTGGCGCCATCTGCCGGGTGCTCAATGCCGGCCATGCCCTGCATGGGGACAGCTGCACCGTGCAGAGCACCCGTGGCTCGATGGCCAACCTCAAGGCACTCGACAAGGGGGACGTACAGCTGGCGCTGGTGCAGTCCGATGTGCTGCACCACGCCCTGCACGGCACCGGCCCCTTCAGCGGGCAGGGGGCCAACAATGAGCTGCGCAGCCTGTTTCGCCTCTATCAGGAGTCGCTGACCCTGCTGGCCACCCCCAATAGCGGCATCACCACCTTGGCAGATATCGAAGGGAAACGGGTCTATCCGGGTAACAACGGCGCCGGTGAGCAGATCACCAGCCAGGCCCTGATGGCAGCCATGGGATGGCAACCTGGGCAGTTTGCTACCTATCAGCTCAAATCGGACAGCGAACCGCTGGAAGGACTCTGCGATGGCTCGCTGGATGCCGCGTTTGTGGTTGCCGGTCACCCCAGTCTGGCGGTCGGCGATCTGATCAGCCGCTGCAAGGTGCGCCTCATTCCCATCGAAGGGGAGCAGATAGACACGCTGCTCAAACAACACCCCTACTACCAGCGCAGCCGTATCGCTGCCAACCTCTATCCGGGACAAACCACCGCCATCAACAATATCGGGATGAGTGCCGAACTGGTGGCACTGGCCAGTCTGCCGGACCCCATCGTCCGTACCGTGCGCGATACCCTGCTGGCCCGGGTCAAGCAGTTCAGCCGGCTGCATCCTGCCCTGAGCAAGGTGACTCCAGAGCAGTTGCAGGCGCAAACCGAACTGCCCCTCCATGCGGGGATGTCGGATCAACCGCCAGCCCCCTTGTCACTGACCCCCGAGCAGTTAACAGCGGAACAGTTGGCACCGGAGCAGTTAGCACCTGAACCATCAACCTCGGAGGCGGTGCCCACGACAGAGCAGGTGAGTGCCGCTGACGGGGCGACTGCGCCCTCTGACGCGACCGCCACCAGCAGTGCCGCAGTGGCAACAGAAGCCACAGAGGTTAATCCCTTGCCCGAAGAGGCGCTCGAGATCACCCCCGAGCTCACTGCCACGCCGACCACCGAGGGTGAGAGCGTGTCCCCTTCGGCCGCAGCGTCAACGGTTCCATCACCATCGGCTGCCGTGTCGACTCAGTTGCCACAGAGCGCCTCTGCGGCCACTGCGCCGCAAGAGCAGGCAATCCAGCCTGCCAGCAGCGCGGTGACTGGCGAAACCTCGCAGCAGGATAAAACCGATACACTTCCCTCCCCATCCACCAGCGCAGCCACACCGCCGCAACCCTGAACGGTAAGCGCCCACAAATGCATCAGGGCAGCCTCGGCTGCCCTGATTGTTGATATGCGCTCGATAGTGGCGAAGTCGATTGACCAGCTCACCTTGCCGTCCGCTAAGGCTCCATCCCCCTAGTCAGATAGGGGTTGGGCTTCTGGATCTCCTCCTCAACCCAGTGCAGCAACTGCTTGATGGCCCGCGACAACACCTGATTCTGGCGCACCACGTAGCCCAGACTGGTACCAGGAAAGTCGCCGAGGCTGGTGACCGGCGCGGTGAGGTTGAGGCGCGGATGCAGGGAGAAGTCCGGCACGATGGCGACACCAAAGCCCGCCTCGGCCCAATCGAGCTGGGCGTCGACGCTGCCTACCTCCATGATGCGGCAGGGGGGCAAGGCCAGCAGCGGCAGGGACGGGTCGATCAGCGCTCGGGTGCGGGTGTCGTGACCGAGCAGGATCAAGGTCGGCTCGTCGAGGGGATCGCTCTCTCCCGCCACCGCCCGCGCCTGCCAGCGGGCAAGGCCGTGACCCAGGGCGCACCAGGTCACCTGTTGCAGCTCGGTATAGAAGAGCGGCTCGCTGCGCTTTTGCGCCATGACAAAACCCAGATCCGCCTTGCCCGCCTTGACCAGCTCGGCGGCCTGATCCGAAGTGGTGTTGAACAGGGTGAGGTCGATGCCGGGGAACTCCCGTTTGAAGCGCTGGAACGGCTGGATAAGCAGCAGGCGAGAGATGATGTCGCTGGCGGCGATGGCCAGCGTCCCCTGACTCAGCTGGTTGAGGGCATTGAGATCGGACTGGCAGAGCTGCAACTCGGCAATGGTGCGCTCGGCGCTTTGCAGCAGCCGCTCCCCCGCCTGCGTCAGGCGAAACGGACTGCGCTCGATCAGCCGCACCCGGGTCGCCTGCTCCAGCCGCTTGATATGCAGGCTGACATTGGGCTGGGTCATGTGCAGTTCGGTGGCGGTCTGGCCAAAATGTTGCAACCGGGCCAGGGTGACAAAGGTTTGCAACCAGTGAATATCCAGCATAAGAGTCCCTCAACCCGCGATGTGCGGGGCTTGCCAGGCAAAATCGGGCGGTTTGCCGCTTAATTGGCCATAATTATATGGTTCTCTTATCGGAATTATAAAGATAATTAATTTTTCTAATCCGCATCAGGCTCCTAGGATGGACGCCTAACGTCTTAGGAGAAAGAGTCATGTCGTCTATCGTAGTCGTAGGTGCTAACTGGGGTGATGAAGGCAAAGGCCGCATCGTGGATTATCTGGCAGGTCAAGCTGGCGCCAGCATTCGCTTCCAGGGCGGCAACAACGCTGGCCACACCGTGGTCAACGACCTTGGCACCTTCAAGCTGCACCAGGTTCCGAGTGGCGTATTCAACCCGGATTGCCTGGTTGTCCTCGGCCCGGGCATGGTGATCAGCCCCGAGAAACTGACCGTCGAGCTCGAGGAAGTCAAAGCCTCCGGCGTGACTCCGAAGCTGGCCATCTCTGACCGCGCAACCCTCTGCCTGCCGCTGCACGCGCTGGAAGATACCCTGGAAGAGCAGCGTCTGGGTGACGGCGCCTATGGCTCCACCCGTCAGGGCATCGCCCCTGCCTACGGCGATCGCGTGATGAAGAAAGCGATCCTGGTCGGCTGGCTGAAACAGCCGGACGTACTGGTCGAGCGCATCCAGTTCATGCTGGACTGGAAACTGCCGCAGATGAAGGCTATCTACCCCTCCTTCGAATTCACCCAGACTGCCCAGGAGATGGCCGACTGGCTGCTGGAAGTCTCTGCCCCGTGGATCGACGCCGTCTGCAACGTCAGCATGCCGCTCAAAGCGCTGCAGGCCGAAGGCAAGACCCTGCTGTTCGAAGCGCAGCTGGGCGCTGGCCGTGACCTGATCTACGGCGAATACCCCTGGGTGACCTCCTCCCACGTATCCGGCGCCTACGCCGGTATCGGTGGCGGTCTGCCGGGTCTGCGCCCGGAGCGCGTCATCGCTGTGGCCAAGGCATTCAGCTCCTCTGTCGGTACCGGCACCCTGCTGACCGCCATGGAGAACCAGGACGAGTTCCGCAAGATCACCAATGAGTTCGGTGCCACCACTGGCCGTCCCCGTGATGTCGGTTACTTCGACGCCGTCGCCACCAAGAACGGTGTCGAGCTGCAAGCCGCCACCGAAGTGGCACTGACCAAGCTGGACTGCCTGACCGGTCTGCCGGATCTGAAGATCTGCGTGGCTTACGAAGGTGCCCACACCGAGAACCCGATTTGGCCGCAAACCGCTGCCCTGAAGCCGGTTTACGAGCAGATGGAAAGCTGGAGCGAAGACATCACCGGCTGCCGCACCTTCGAAGAGCTGCCCAAAGCGGCCCAGCAATACGTGCTGCGTATCGAAGAGCTGCTCGGCGTACCGGTTCCGATGGTTTCCGTCGGCCCGGGCCGTGACGAGATGATCCTGCGCTAAGCCGCACCTCTCATCGTCAAACAAAAAACCGGCATCCCTGATGCCGGTTTTTTTATCGCTGCCGTTTACCTTCTTGCCATAAAAACACCAAAAGGCTCAATTAACTCACCAATCGACCTCATCTTGAGTCATTCTGCAACAAAAACCTGTCCCACCCTCGTTAAAGTGAACCCGTTACCACACGAGGAGTCACCCGATGAAATTGCTCAAACAGAGTGCCCTGTTGCCACTGCTCTGCCTGACGGCCATGCCAGCCTTTGCCATGACCCTGAAGAGCACGGACATTCACGAAGGCCAGTTGATGGACAAACAGTTCAGCTTCAACGGCTTTGGCTGCAGCGGCGACAACCGCTCGCCCCAACTGAGCTGGCAGGATCTGCCGGCAGGCACCAAGAGTGTTGCCATCACCGCCTATGACCCAGATGCCCCCACCGGCAGCGGTTGGTGGCACTGGCTGGTGGTGAACCTGCCTGCCACCCAGAGCGAGCTGGCCAGCAATACCTCCGGCAAGCTCAAGCAGGGATTGGAGATCCGCACCGACTTTGGCAGCCAGGGTTATGGCGGCCCCTGCCCGCCCGCTGGTCACGGCATGCACCGCTATCAGTTCACCGCCTGGGCCCTGTCCCATGATCTAGAGGTGAAGGCTGATACCCCGCCGGCTATGGTAGGCTACATGCTCAACAGCATGGCGCTCGGCAAGGCCACCCTGACCGCCACCTTCGTCACCCCCTAGGAGCCAACCGGATGAGCACTCCCCTGCTGCAACAGAGCCACTATCTCGGGATCCGCCAGCAGCCCCTGCACCGGGTGCTCATCTACGCCCCGACCCTCATCTGGGTCACCCAGGGGAGCAAGCAACTGTGGTGGCGCGAGCGACGTCTGTCGTTTGACAGGGAGCGGTGGCTGCTGATCCCGGCAGGCCACCAGCTCACCTTCGTCAATCAGCCGGAGCAGGGCAAATTTCGCTCCCACGCCATCACACTGCTGACTCCACCGCCGCCGGAGTGGCTGGCCGAGTCAGCCCCTTCCCACGCCGATCTGGAGGAACCCGCCGTCAAGGTCACCCCCGGGCTCGCCTTCTGCTTTGAACTCATCAGCACCATGGCCGAACGGGGACTGAGCGAAGCAACACAGGCCGAACTGCTGCGCGGCTTCTATGCCGAGCTGCGGGCCGCCAACGCCCTCGGATTGCTCTTTCCCGCCAGCACCATGACCCTCGCAGAGCGGCTGGCACGCTACCTGGCGGTGGAACCCGGCATCGACCACACCCTGGAGGCGGTGGCCCCCCACTTCTCCATGAGCCGCGCCTCCATGGTGCGCAAGCTGGCCGCCGAAGGTCGCAGCTTTCGCCAGTTGCTGGCCCAGGTACGCATGAGCCACGCCCTCAACCTGTTGCAACAGGGCCTGACCCCGCTGGAAGTCGCCCTCGCCTGCGGTTATGACTCCCCCAGTCGCTTTGCCGCCCGCTTCAAACAGGAGTTCGGCCTGACGCCCCACCAATACCTGCACACCTGCCCATCCACCCTGCTCAGTCACGCCAGATAGTCGATAAGTAACTTCTCCGAAGAGAGTTGCTGCCAGCAGTTGTATATCCTTGGGCTGCGCAATGGATGGCAACATCCATAATGCAAAAGGCCTCCGGATGGAGGCCTTTCTGTTTTCACTCAAGTTGCACTCACACAATACCTGCCACGCGGCGGGTACGGGCTCGTCTTAGCCGTTCGTGAGTGGCAAAGATAGGCGTTTGGCCAGTGCCTGAAAGTGCTGGCTCACCTCAGCCCCGAACAGGGGGTCGCCAATGGCGCGGTTCTGCCAGTTTTGCTCCAGATGACGCCAGTCATCCTCGGTCAGGGAGTCACGCAGATGGGGGAAGATCACCCCCTCTTCATAGTTCATGTGCGCCTCTTGCAGTTCCACGAAGCGCTCCAGCTTGGTGGTGAACTGATCGAGGGGGATCACAGCATCCATCAGGATCATCTCCACCATCTCCTTGAGATCGGCCCCGGCCTCCAGCAGCTTGACGTGCTCCTCCTGCAGGCGGTTGGCGACCTCACCCTCCACCACCCGATATTTCAGGTAGTAGTCATAGATGAGGTCTTCCTTGGGATGGTGGTACTTGTCAGAGACCTCCCGCAGGTAGTCGATGACATCGCGCACCAGAAAATAGCTGATGGGCTCTTCGGCACGAATGGCTGCCAGCTTGTGCTTGAGCAGCTCCAAAAGTCGGGCGATGTTGAGATGATCCTTGTGCAGACTGGATAACATGGGCACTCCTTGGCTCTGAATTAATCTTATGTCCCTGAGTATACGGTCATTTGTCGCCCGAACTTTGCACTCAATCAAGTGGGATGCAGACAGATTTCCACTCTATCGGACTCTTGCCCTGTTGTTCCAGCAAGCGATTGGTCTCGCTAAAGTGACCGCAACCGATGAAACCGCGGTGGGCAGAGAGTGGGCTCGGGTGCGGCGCGGTCAGCACATAGTGGCGCTGGCGGTCGATGAAACGTCCCTTCTTCTGGGCGTGGGCGCCCCACAGCAGGAACACCCCCCCCTGACAACTGGCATTGATCTGCTCGATGACCCGATCGGTAAAGGTCTCCCATCCCAGATGGGCGTGGGAATGGGCCTGACCGGCCTGCACCGTCAGAACAGTGTTGAGCAGCAAGACACCTTGTTTGGCCCAGGATTCGAGAAAGCCGTGATTGGGTGTGACGAAACCTGGCAGGTCACGCTGCATCTCTTTATAGATGTTGACCAGTGAGGGAGGCGTACGCACGCCGGGCAGAACGGAGAAGCAGAGACCGTGCGCCTGATTGGGGCCGTGGTAGGGATCCTGCCCCAGGATCACCACCTTGACCTGATCCAGCTCGGTCAGCTTGAAGGCATTGAACACATCGGTAGCTGGCGGGTAGATCACCTTGCCCGCTTCCCGCTCGGCTCTGACAGTTGCCAGCGTACTCTTGAAATAGTCCTGCTCTTTCTCAGAGCCAATCACATCACTCCAGGTCAGCACCCCGGCCTCCTCACTTGATACGGCGAAGGGCTCAGGATAGGGGGCCAGCCCGCAAGACGCAACCGTGGCTCACGCTTTCCAGAGCCTGGCGAGGCGCCCCGAGCGCTCCAGCTTGCGCAGGCCGCTATTGAACAGCAGCATCAGACGGCGCGCCTCGGGATCGGCTTTGCGCATCAGCAGGTATCCCGGTTGCGACCAGATGGGGTCGGCGGCACCGGTCAGTGACAGCGATTGGGGATGACGAACGAGCGCCTGCTGGAACAGAGTCTGTGCCACCTGCTCATCCATCACCAGATAGTGGATCCGCCCGTCAAGCAGCTTGCCCATGCTCTCCTCATCGGAATCTGACCACTCGAGGGTAAGCCCGGCTTGGCGAGCGGCAAAACCATCGCCATAGAAATAGCCACGGGTCACCCCGACCGGCTCGTGTTTCAGCTCACCCAGATTGACCGCGGGCGTACCGGTCAGCGTCATCAGGCGAGTGGTGAAATGGCCGAGCGAGGCGGAGAGATAGAAAAGCTGCTCCCGCTCACGGGAGCGAAACCAGGGCATGGTGACCACATAGCGCCCCTCCAGAGTCAGTCGGTAAGCCTCGGCCCAGGAATAGAAGTGAAAGCTGACATCGAGCCCCTCTTCGGCAAAGGCCTGGCGCACCACCTCACAGAGAAAGCCCTGATTGGGCAGCGCCTCACTGATATAAGGTGGCCACTCGCCCACAGCAATACGCACCGTCTCGGCCCGTACCGCAACACTGCTTGCCCAGCAACAGAACAGGGCCAGCCATGCCCACTTTCGCCACCCATTATTCACCCGGCACTCTCCTCGCTTTTTTGCTGAGTTTAGCCAACCCCTCAATTAACCTCAGAAAAAGCCGAAAAGATGTAGTTAAATTACTAGATTAACGAGATAAAAGATGCATAATTTGGATATCTTACAAAATCAGAAAAATGACCTATTTTTGATTCAACTCAAGAATTTAATCCCATTGAAATGGCGCTTTGTCGGATTTTCTTGATCTAGATCAATTTTGGTAATATTACCACCGTGGTATATATGACCCCATCAAAGAAAAGGTGTAAGGCAAGGGCCCTTTAAGTCATCGCCATCGACGGTAGCTTAAATACATCAGGGTAATTTCCTTACAGTTGGATTCGCGTTCCCATTGAGGAGTCATACCATGATCAAAGGCATTCAAATCACCCAGGCCGCCAACACCGCTCTGCTGAACTCTTTCTGGCTGCTGGACGAAGAGAAGCAACAAGCTCGCTGCATCTGCGTCAAAGGCGATGCTTTCGCTGCCGATCAAGAAGTGCAACTGGCTGACCTGGGTCAGTTCGAATACCGCGAACTGCCGGTTCAGGCTGAGCCTGCTGTTGAAGGTGGCCAGCACCTGAACGTCAACGTGCTGCGTCGCGAAACTCTGGAAGATGCTATCGAAAACCCGGAGAAGTACCCGCAGCTGACCATCCGTGTATCTGGCTACGCAGTGCGTTTCAACGCCCTGACCCCGGAACAGCAGCGTGACGTGGTTACCCGTACTTTCACCCAGAGCCTGTAATCAGCGCCCTGCAGTGAAGAGCTGATACTCGCTGTATCGGCACAAAAAACGGCCAATCGGCCGTTTTTTTATGCGTGCTTGTCACCTCATCATTATCAAAAAAAGCCCCGCATTGCGGGGCATTTTCATCAGGCATGACAGCGTCGGGATCAGGCCGAAGTATCGAGGGGTTCGAAGCCCTTGATCAGGTCATCGATGGCCTTCATCTGTTTGAGGAAGCCTTCCAGCTTCTCCAGCGGCAGGGCACTCGGGCCATCGCAGCGGGCAATTTTCGGATCCGGGTGGGACTCAATAAAGAGACCGGCCAGACCGACCGCCATGCCGGCGCGCGCCAGCTCGGTTACCTGCTCGCGACGGCCACCGGAGGCGGCACCCAGCGGATCACGGCACTGCAGGGAGTGGGTCACGTCAAAGATCACCGGATAGCCACCGGTGCTCTTCTTCATCACCCCCAGACCCAGCATGTCCACCACCAGGTTGTCGTAGCCGAAATTGGCACCGCGCTCGCAGAGGATCAGCTGATCGTTGCCGCACTCCTCGAACTTGTCGGTGATGTTCTTCATCTGGCTTGGGCTGAGGAACTGCGGCTTCTTGATGTTGATAACGTTGCCGGTGCGGGCCATGGCTTCCACCAGATCAGTCTGGCGCGCCAGGAAAGCGGGCAGCTGGATAACGTCAACCACCTCGGCGACCGGCTTGGCCTGATGGGGTTCGTGCAGATCGGAGATGACCGGCATGCCGAAGGTCGCTTTCAGCTCCTGGAAAATCTTCATCCCCTCTTCCAGACCCGGACCGCGGTAGGAGTGGATGGAGGAGCGGTTGGCCTTGTCCCAGCTCGCCTTGAAGACAAACGGGATGCCCAGCTTGCTGGTCACTTCCACGTACTTCTCGCACACCGCCATCGCCATGTCGCGGGATTCCAGCACGTTCATGCCGCCAAACAGCACGAACGGTTTGTCGTTGGCAACGTCGATCTGGTTGATCTTGATATTCTTCTGTTCCATCTAAGACATCCTTAATAAAAGGGCCTGAAGCCTAGTTAATCCGTTGCGACCGGACGCAGCGGTCTTGATATTCTTCTGTTTCAGTTTCAAGCACCCCTTAATGGAGGGGCTTGGGGCTCAGATCCAGCGCGGCCAGCTGCACTTTCAGCACATCAGCGACCGGATCGTCCGGGCATTGTTCAATAAAATATTCAAAATCGTCGGCGGCCTGGCGCGGGCAATCGAGCTGCTCGTAGATAAAGCCGCGATCCCGCGTCTCCAGCGGATCGCCGGGCTTCATCCGCAACAACAGCTCGCTGCAACGCAGCGCCTCGGGCATGCGATCTTCCCGCAGCAGGGCACCCTTGCTGACGTTGAGCAGCCGTTCGATGATCTCCCACTGGCCGGAGGGCTGCAGGTAGTCGGGGGTCAGGGTCGCCAAGTCCCCCAACGCACCGCGCAGCAGCAGCTCGATGCGGGCCAGACTCAGCTCGTCGCCGGTAAAGGGGTCGACATAGACCTCCCCCTCGCCACCGGCAAAGCTCACCAGGAAGTGGCCGGGGAAGCAGATCCCCTCTACATCGAGCCCGAGCTTGCGCCCCAGCTGGATGATGAGAATGCCGAGGCTGACCGGGATCCCTTTGCGCTGAACCAGCACCTGATTGAGATCGCAGTTGTTGGCCGAGAAATAGTCCTGCCAGTCGCCATGAAAACCGAGGCTGTGGTAGAAGCCTTGCAGCAACTGCTGGCGCACCTCGTCGCAGGTGCCCTCTTCGATCTGCTCATCCAGCCACTCGTCCAGCAGGTTCAACTCGCGGATCCCCTCCTCGACCGAGCCATAAATTTCGTCGCTGACTGACAACGCCAGCTCGGTGATATCGTGGGCTTCGAAATCGGTCCATTC
Organism: Aeromonas sp. 159; assembly: GCF_963862045.1. Lineage (NCBI taxonomy): Bacteria > Pseudomonadati > Pseudomonadota > Gammaproteobacteria > Aeromonadales > Aeromonadaceae > Aeromonas > Aeromonas sp. 159. The sequence goes on from NZ_CAWLMI010000034.1 coordinate 32,100, forward strand.
GTCTATGTGTAACATTCTCTTCATGCCTTAGCCGAACACACTCGTCTGTTTGAGCACTGCCAACTTGGCAATAAAGTAGATCCAGCCGAGCGCCCCCAGAAAGGAGCACCAGCGCACCAGATTGCTTTTGGCCAACCGCAGCGCCATCGCCGCCAGAAATACCAGCACCAGAATGGCCATCAGCTTCTCGCTGAGCCAGGGCGTTCCGTTATTGAGCGGGTTGAGATCCAGCACCATGCAGAGCAATACGCCGGAGAGCACCACCAGACCGTTGAGCCAGCCGCTGACCTTCATCACCGGCGCGCTATAGGCACGGCCAGTGGCGGTCTGTACCCAGTAGAAGCGGAGCATAAACATCAGCACGGCCCCGGCAATCAGGGTTAGGTGCAGGTGTTTGAGCACAAAAACCATATTCAATCCTTGCATGGGGGCGCACAGGCAACCCGCCGTGTAACAGTGAGGAACCGTCAGCGCAGCGGGCAGAGGCCCAGCGTCACCCTGTCGTTATCCCCGTAATCGCGCACCGTGGCTACCTCGCGGTAGCCGCCATCGCGCAGCAACTGACGCACCGCCTCCCCCTGATCCCAGCCATGCTCCAGCAGCAACCAGCCATCGGTCAGCAGATAAGCGGGGGCATGGGCCACGATGTGGCGGATATCGGCCAGCCCGGCGTCATCGGCAACCAGCGCCGAGCGGGGCTCAAAGCGCACGTCACCCTGCTCGAGATGGGGATCGGCGCCATCAATATAGGGGGGATTGGAGACAATCACCGCAAAACGTGGCGTATTGTCGCGATCCGGCTCGCCAAGGGGCTCGAACCAGCTGCCGTCGCGCACCTCGATGGGTAACCCCAGCGCGGCGCTGTTCTCGCGGGCCAGCGCCGCGGCATCGGCCATCCGATCCACCGCCCACACATCGACCTCGGGCCGCTCGGACTTGAGCGCCAGCGCGATGGCGCCGGTGCCGGTGCCGAGATCCAGCACGGCGCAGGGCCCCTGCGGGATTTTGGTCAACGCCTGCTCGACCAGCACCTCGGTATCGGGGCGCGGAATCAGGGTCGCCGGGCTCACTTTCAGCGGCAGCGACCAGAACTCCCGCTCGCCCACCAGATGAGCGATAGGCTCGCCGTTGAGACGACGGACCAGCCACCCCTGCAGAGTGGCCTGCTGGGCGGCATCCAGCTCACGCTCTGGCCAGGTCATCAGATAGCTGCGACGACACCCGAGCAGATGACAGAGCAGTACATCGGCATCGGCGCGGGGGGACTCCCCCCCAGCCAACACAGTCATGATATGGGCGCGGGCCTGCTGGATCTGCATCAGTGCCACTCCACCTTATGGGCACAACACTTAATGCGAGCTTGCCGGATCACCATTTGCATCAGTTGTTCTCGGCCAGCGAGGCGAGCTGATCGGCCTGATACTCCTGCACCAGCGGCGTGATGACGCAGTCCAGATCTCCTTCCAAAATTTCGGAGAGACGGTAGAGGGTCAGGTTGATGCGGTGCTCGGAGAGGCGGCCCTGCGGGTAGTTGTAGGTACGGATGCGCTCGGAGCGATCACCGGAGCCCACCAGATTGCGGCGGGTGCTCTGCTCGGCGGCGCGGTGGCGCTCATCCTCGGCCGCTTGCAGGCGGGCGGAGAGCACCGACATCGCCTTGGCGCGGTTCTTGTGCTGGGAGCGCTCGTCCTGACACTCCACCACCAGACCGGTCGGCAGGTGGGTGATGCGGATGGCCGAGTCGGTCTTGTTGACGTGCTGACCACCGGCACCGGAGGCGCGGAAGGTGTCGATCTTCAGATCGGAAGGGTTGATCTCGATCTGCTCGGCTTCCGGCACTTCCGGCAACACGGCGACGGTACAGGCGGAGGTGTGCACCCGGCCCTGAGATTCGGTCTCCGGCACCCGCTGTACCCGGTGACCACCGGATTCAAACTTGAGGCGGCCATAGACGCGCTCGCCGTCGATCTTGGCGATCACCTCCTTGTAGCCACCATATTCACCGTCATTGCAGCTGACGATGGAGACGCGCCAGCCCTGACGCTCGGCAAACCGTGAATACATGCGGAACAGGTCACCGGCAAAGATGGCCGCTTCGTCGCCACCGGCACCGGCGCGGATCTCCAGATAGCAGTTGTTGTCATCCTTGGGATCCTTGGGCAGCAACATCAGTTGCAGCTCCTGCTCCAGCGCCTCCAGATTGGCCTTGGCCAGCGGCAGCTCCTCCTGCGCCATCTCGCGCAGGTCGGCATCATCCTCCTCCAGCATCATCTGGGTGGTCTCCAGATCATCCTGCGCCTGACGGTAACGCTGGAAGGCGTGAACGATATCTTCCAGCTGGGCATATTCGCGGGTCAGGGCGCGGTAGCGATCCTGATCCGAGACCACATCCGGCTCGCCGAGCATGGCCTGTACTTCTTCGTGGCGCTCGATGAGGCCTTCCAGCTTTCTGATCAGTGACGGATTCATAACTCTTGCATTCTCAATGGAGGACGGGACAACCGGTAGGTTGCCCGAAAATTATGGCTCTTGTGACAACCCCAGCGCCTGCCGCAAGCGGGAGAGCTCGCTCTGATCCCCCTGGGAGGCAGCCTGGCGCAACGCCTGGGTCGGCGCGTGGATCAATTTGTTGGTGAGGCGATGGGCCATCGCCTTGAGCGCCTGTTCGGCACTCTCGCCCTGGGCCAGTGCCAGCAGGGCGCGTTGCAACTCTTCGTCAGCGACCTGCTGGGACTGCTGACGGTAATCGCGAATGAGGTCGACCGAGCTCTGGCCGCGATACCAGCCCATAAACTCGTCGCGCTCTTCCTGCACGATCACTTCCGCCTGCGCGGCAGCCCGTTTACGGGTTTCGAGGTTCTGCTCGATGATCCCCTGCAAATCATCCACCGTGTAGAGATAGGCATCGGAGAGTTCATCGACTTCGGCTTCGATGTCGCGCGGCACGGCAATATCCACCAGAAACATGGGTTTGAAGCGGCGGGCCTTCAGCGCGCGCTCCACCATCCCCTTGCCGATGATGGGCAGGGGGCTGGCGGTCGAGCTGATGACAATATCCGCCTCGTGCAGATAGTCGGGGATCTCTTCGAGCGTCATCACCTGGGCGCCGAATTCGGCCGCAAGGGTCTGGGCGCGCTGCAGGGTGCGGTTGGCCACCATCATCTTGGTGACGTTCTGCTCGCGCAGATGACGGGCCACCAGTTCAATGGTTTCGCCAGCACCGACCAGCAGCACCTTGGTCTGGGAGAGATCGGAGAAGATCCGCCGACCCAGACTGACGGCAGCAAACGCCACCGACACGGCACTGGCGCCAATCTCGGTATCGGTACGCACCCGTTTGGCCACCGAGAAGGATTTCTGGAACAGCCGCTCCAGCGCCCCCTTCACCGACTCCGCCTGCTGGGCATGGGCGTAGGATTGCTTGATCTGCCCCAAGATCTGCGGCTCCCCCAGCACCAGCGAGTCGAGCCCGCACGCCACCCGCATCAGGTGGCGCACAGCTTCTTCGTCGTGATGCTGATAGATGGCCGTGACCAGTTCGGCTGCGTCCAGCCCGTGGAACTGCTGCAGCCAGCGCAGCACTTGCTCCTGCCGCTCCTCCTCCAGATTACAATAGAGTTCGGTCCGGTTGCAGGTGGAGACGATCACCGCCTCGCTGACACCGGGTTGGCTCACCAGCTCACGCAAGGCGCGATCGATGCAGTCCGGGCCAAAGGCGACCCGTTCCCGCAAGGCGACACTGGCGGTGTTGTGGTTGATTCCGAGGGCAAGCAAACTCATGAGTGGGCGACGATCATTTCATACGCTGGGTGCAAAGGCTGCCAATTGTACGAGAAAGGGTAAGTCTTTAAAAGCAATACGGCCGCCCCGTATACTGTGGCAAATTCCTCTCTCTGGAGCCGTCTCTTGCTGCTACGTATTTTTACCCTCACCTGCCTGCTGTTGCTGGCCGGTTGTGCCACCACCCAGCCCCAGCGTGACCAGGTGAACTGGAACCAGGAGCGGACCCGTCTCGAGCAGCTGACCCACTGGCAGCTATCCGGCAAGATGGCCATCATCACGCCACAGCAAAAGGGCAGCGCCCGTCTCAACTGGCAGCAGGATGGGGAGGATTATCGCCTCAACCTCACCAGCCTGATTGGCACCAGCATTCTGGAGCTCTCCCGTAGCAAGGGCGAAATCACCCTGCTCGACAGCGACGGCAATCGCCACCAGAGCCAGGATGCCGAAGCGCTCATCTATCAACTGACCGGCTGGAATATTCCGGTTGCGGGATTACCGGAGTGGATCAAGGGGCTGCCAGGTCAGGCGGAGTTTGAACTCAACCCCGACAGCAGTCTGGCCAGCGTGCGCGACGGCCAGTGGCAGATCGTCTATGGCGATTATCGGGATCAGGATGGCTACCGCCTGCCGCACCAGCTGACCATGACCGGCCAGAACAGCCGCCTCAAGCTTCAGATCAACCAATGGACTCTTGCACGTTAATGGCTTCCACACGCTGGCCGGCACCGGCCAAACTCAACCTGTTTTTACACGTCAATGCCCGTCGTCCCGATGGCTATCACGAGCTGCAGACCCTGTTTATCTTCCTCAACCACAGCGACTGGCTCGAGTTTGAGGTGATACCAAATAGCGACACACTCACCCTGAGCCCGGCCATTCCCGGGGTGCCGGATGAGCAGAATCTGATTATCCGCGCGGCGCGCCTGCTGCAAACAACCCTGCCGAGCCCGCAGGGGGCCCATATCCGACTGGAGAAAGTGCTACCCATGGGCGGCGGCATCGGCGGCGGTTCGTCCGATGCAGCGACCACGCTGGTGGCGCTTAACCACCTCTGGCAAGCGGGTTTGAGTGAAGATGAACTGGCAGCGCTCGGCGTCCAGCTGGGGGCTGATGTACCGGTGTTTGTCCGTGGCAAGGCGGCCTTTGCCGAAGGAGTGGGTGAGCGGCTGCAACCGGTCGAACTGCCCGATGCCTGGTATCTGGTGCTCAAGCCCGATTGCCATGTGGCGACCGCGGCCGTATTCCAGGATCCGGACCTGCCGAGAGCCACGCCGAAAATGGCGCTGGACAACTTGCTGGAAGGCGAGTGGAAAAACGATTGCGAATCACTGGTGAAAAAGCGCCACCCCGAGGTTGCCAATGCGCTCGGCTGGTTGCTAGAATACGCGCCGTCAAGAATGACGGGCACAGGAGCCTGCGTCTTTGCTCAATTTGAAGACGAAGTGACTGCTCGGGAAGTGTTGGCCTGCGTGCCGAAGGGACTTGATGGGTTTGTCGCCAAGGGCGAGAACATATCACCTCTCTTCTCCACATTGCAACAGTTCAAATGATTGGGGTATCGCCAAGCGGTAAGGCAGCGGGTTTTGATCTCGCCATTCCTAGGTTCGAATCCTAGTACCCCAGCCAATTTTACCGAACAGTATTGATGATGATTAACGTGGCCGGTTTTGCACTCGGCCACGGATTCGGGTTACCGGTATCATCACAATCATTGGGCAGCAGACACCTTGTACGTTATCTTGATAAATCGTTTGCCCCAAAACGATAGGGTCTGATTTCAGACTCCCCCACATACTGGATGCAACCCCGAGGTTTCAAACCGTGCCTGACATGAAGCTGTTTGCTGGTAACGCAACGCCGGAACTAGCCCAGAAGATCGCAGATCGCCTGTTTATCAAACTCGGCAATGCTGCCGTAGGTCGCTTTAGCGACGGCGAGATCAGCGTACAGATCAATGAGAATGTACGTGGTGGCGATATCTTCATCATTCAATCCACCTGTGCCCCGACCAACGACAATTTGATGGAATTGATCGTCATGGTGGATGCTCTGCGTCGTGCTTCAGCTGGCCGTATCACTGCCGTTATCCCCTACTTTGGTTATGCCCGTCAGGACCGCCGCGTCCGCTCCGCCCGTGTACCCATCACCGCCAAGGTTGTCGCTGACTTCCTCTCCAGCGTCGGTGTGGATCGCGTGCTGACCGTTGACCTGCATGCCGAGCAAATTCAAGGTTTCTTCGACGTTCCGGTAGACAACGTGTTCGGTAGCCCGGTGCTGCTGGAAGACATGAAGTCCAAGAACCTCGAGTCTCCTGTCGTTGTCTCCCCGGACATCGGTGGCGTCGTGCGTGCCCGCGCCATCGCCAAGCTGCTGGATGACACCGACATCGCCATCATCGACAAGCGCCGTCCCCGCCCGAACGTCTCCCAGGTCATGCACCTGATTGGTGACGTTGCCGGCCGCGACTGCATCATCGTTGATGACATGATCGACACCGGCGGCACCCTGTGCAAAGCCGCAGAGGCCCTGAAAGAGCGCGGTGCCAAGCGTGTATTCGCTTACGCTACCCACCCGGTCTTCTCCGGTTCCGCCGTCGAGAACATCAAGAACTCTGTGATCGATGAACTGATCATCACCGACTCCATCCCGCTCACTGCGGAGATGAAAGCGGTCGGCAAGGTCAAGCAGCTGACTCTGTCAACTGTACTGGCCGAAGCCATTCGTCGCATCAGCAACGAAGAGTCCATCTCTGCCATGTTTGAGCATTGATAGATTCAGCAATAACGAAAACCGCCATCAGGCGGTTTTCGTCTTTCTGGACCTTCTCTTTCCAACTTTCTGCTATCTGGTACGACCCTGCCCCCGGCAGGCTTAAGGATTTACCCATGAATTGCTTGCGTCCCCTCCTGCTCGCGACCCTCACCTCCGCCCTGTTCGCCTGTCAGCCCGCCAAAGAGAACCCGCCCTTCGTGCTGACTCTGGCTCACATGAACGACACCCACTCCCAGTTTGATCCGGTCAATGCCGAGATCAAAGGGCAGATCTTTGCCCAGCAGGGGGAGACGGACACCCTCTATACCCGCTTTGGCGGTTACCCGCGCCTGCTGACCATGGCGAAAGCCTATCAGGCCGAGGCGCTGGCCAAGAACCAGCCCTTGCTGCTGCTGCACGGCGGTGATGCCTGGCAGGGCAGCGGCTACTTCAAGCTCAACGAGGGGATGGCCAACGCCGAGTTGCTGAGCCAGTTCGGCCTCGATGCCATGGCGCTGGGCAACCACGAGTTCGATCTGGATAACCAGAAGCTGGCCCGCTTCATCGAGGGGGTCAACTTCCCGGTGCTGGCCGCCAACCTCGACACCAAGGCCGATCCGGCCCTCAGCAAGGCTGACAACCTCAAGCCCTTCGTGGTCTACGCCTTTGACGGCAACCAGAAGAGCCCGGTCACCGATCTCGACAACCTGCCACAAGGCAAACAGCTGGTCGCCGTCATCGGTCTGGTGCTGGAAGACATGGGCAATATCGCCCCCAACGTCGGCAAGCTGCGCTTTGGCAAGGAGGTCGCCTCGGCTCAGGCCACGGTCGACATGCTGCAAGCCAAGGGGATCCACCAGATCGTGGCCCTGACCCACATCGGCAACGAGCGGGATCTGGCGCTGGCGGCCAAGGTAAACGGTCTCGATGCCATCGTCGGTGGCCACTCCCACAGCCTGCTCGGCGATTTTCGCAATATCGGCTGGGGCAAGACCGGCGATTACGCCAAGCTGGTGACCAATCCGGATGGCATCGGCAAAACCTGCGTGGTACAGGCTGGCTCCTACGCCCAGGCCATCGGTCTGGCACAGGTGACCTTTGACAGCCAGGGTCAGGTGACCGACTGCCAGGGCCACAACAGCCTGCTGGCGAGCCGCGACTTCTTCGCCGATGCGGCACGCAAGCAGGCACTCGACGACGCCCGCAGCAAAGAGGCAAGCCAGTTTGTCGACAACCAGCCCAATCTGGTCACCGTGGATGAAGATCCGCGCCTGCGCGGCATCATCGACAGCCACTACAAACCGGCGCTGGAGAAAGCCTACGGCCCGGTGATCGGCACCATCCCCGAGCAGCTGCAAAATGCCCGTCGCCCCGGCGACAACGGCAGCGACAGCCACGGCTCAGATGTAGCGCCGCTGGTTGCCGAAGGGGAGTTCTACTGGGCCAATACCCCAGCAGTGCAAGCCCTGACCGGCGGCCCGGTCGACTTCGCTCTGGTGGCGGTGGGTGGCGTGCGCGCCGAGCTGCCGGCCGGCGAATGGCGCGAGGGGGATAGTGCCCTCACCCTGCAGCCGTTCAAGAACCAGCTCGCGGTGCTAACCCTGACTGGCGCCGAGGTACGCGCCCTGCTGACCGAGACTATCACCGCGACCCTGCCCGCCAGCGCCCATGCCGGCAAGTTCCCCTATGGCGGCCACCTGCGTTACACCTTCCAGGAGACCAACGCAGGCAAAGCGGGCACCCTGACCCAATTGCAGCGCAAGACCGCAAGCGGCGAGTGGCAAGATCTGGTGGATAGCCAGCGCTATCGGGTGGTGATGAACGCCTACAGCGCCAACGGCAACGATGGCTGGCAAGCACTGGCCAATGCCCAGAGTCAGAAGAGCGAGCGGGTCGATATCGCCAGCGTCAATGGCAAGCTGACCGCCTTCCCGGTTCTGAAGGTGGCACAAAACGGCGAGCTGCTGAGCGCCGTCTATGCCCCGGGCCAGCCCCTCAATTGCAAAGCCAGCGGCGTGGATTGCGGCACCGATGCAGCGTCTTTCGTGGAGTATGTGCGCGATGCCCGTCCCACCCTGACCGCACTGGATGAAGAGACCGTCACCCTGCTGCGGGCCAAATAACGACGGTAGTCAACCGGGCACAATCCATCGCTCAACTGAAACGGGCCTCTTGCAAGAGGTCCGTTTGCCCACCGTTAGCCACCCATTGGCCGCAATAATGCTGCAAATCCCGCCATAACATGCGCATTGGTTGAGTGATCGCCACTCGGCGGCTAGAATATTGCGTCCTATTGCCCTGGGTAGTGTGCCCACGGCAGCTGCGAGTGAAGACATCAAGCGTGACAAGCGAAATCAAACTGATCGTCGGACTGGGCAACCCCGGCCCGGAATATGCCAAGACCCGCCACAATGCGGGCGCCTGGTATGTGGAGCAACTGGCCCGCTGGCACAATGTCAGCCTGCGTGAAGAACCCAAGTTCTTCGGCCATACTGCCCGCATCCTGGTCGAGGGGCAGGATGTGCGGTTGCTCATCCCGAACACCTATATGAACCTCTCTGGCAAGGCGGTGGCCACACTGGCGCGTTTTTATCAGATTGAGCCGGAAGCGATTCTGGTGGCCCATGACGAACTGGACCTGCCGCCAGGCATTGCCAAGTTCAAGCAGGGTGGTGGTCATGGTGGCCATAACGGCCTCAAGGACATCATCGCCAAGATGGGCAACAACAATAACTTCTTCCGGCTGCGTCTCGGGATCGGCCATCCCGGCAGCAAAGAGCAGGTGGCTGGCTTCGTCCTGACCAAGGCCCCCAGCAGTGAACAGAACCTGATCGACGCCGCGCTGGACGAGTCCCTGCGCGCCACCGACATCCTGTTCAAACAAGATATGACCAAGGCCATGAATCGCTTGCACAGCTTCAAGGCTGAAAAGGGTTAGGTCGGTTTGACCCTGTACGGGCATTGTGCCGGTACATGAGCAACGACCAGAACAAGCATGACATGGGCCGCCTGCGGGCGACCCCCAACAGCATCCATCAAGTAAGGTAACAATCCATGGGTTTTAAATGCGGTATCGTGGGCCTGCCCAATGTAGGCAAATCCACCCTGTTCAACGCGCTGACCAAGGCCGGTATCGAAGCCGCCAACTTCCCGTTCTGCACCATCGAGCCGAACACAGGTGTGGTGCCGATGCCGGATCCCCGCCTCGATCAGCTGGCGGCCATCATCAATCCGCAGCGCGTTGTGCCGACCACCATGGAATTCGTCGACATCGCCGGTCTGGTTGCCGGTGCCTCCAAGGGTGAAGGTCTGGGCAACCAGTTCCTGGCCAACATCCGTGAAACCGAAGCGATCGGCCACGTTGTGCGCTGCTTCGATGACGAGAACATCATTCACGTTGCCGGCAAGGTCTCTCCCGCTGACGATATCGAAGTGATCAACACCGAGCTGGCCCTGTCGGATCTGGACGCCTGCGAGCGTGCCATTCACCGTCAGTCCAAGCGCGCCAAAGGCGGCGACAAGGATGCCAAGCTGGAAGTGGAAGTGCTTGAGAAGATCAAGGTCGCGCTGGAAAACGGTCAGATGATCCGCGGCATGAAGCTGGATAAAGAAGAGCTGGCCGCCGTCAGCCACCTCAACTTCCTGACCCTGAAACCCACCATGTATATCGCCAACGTGGCGGAAGATGGTTTCGAGAACAATCCCTATCTGGACAAGGTGCGTGAAATCGCCGCCGCCGAGAACGCGGTCGTGGTCGTGGTCTGCTGCGCCATCGAAGCCGACATCGCCGAGCTGGACGACGAAGATCGCGCCGAGTTCATGGCTGACCTTGGCATCGAAGAGCCGGGCCTGAACCGCGTTATCCGCTCCGGCTACCAGCTGCTCAACCTGCAGACCTACTTCACCGCCGGTGTGAAAGAGGTACGCGCCTGGACTATTCCGGTCGGTGCCACTGCCCCGCAAGCGGCTGGCAAGATCCACACTGACTTTGAAAAAGGCTTTATTCGCGCCCAAACCATCGCCTTTGAAGACTTTATCAACTATAAGGGTGAGCAAGGCGCCAAGGAAGCGGGCAAGATGCGCGCTGAAGGGAAAGATTACATCGTCAAAGATGGCGATATCATGAATTTCCTGTTCAACGTCTAATCCCATGACAGGCCAGCATTTGCTGGCCTGTTTTTTATCTGCCATTGCCCGGGCAATCATGGCAATGTCTTAAAAAAAAGCAGATTGTTGGGCTTTTGCGCAACAGAGACCAATAACTGGTCAAACGCACTCAAATTGCGTTTTTCTGGCAAAAAAAGGGTTGACGCCCCAGAGCCAGATACGCATAATTCGGCCCGCACGGTGACGAGGTAACGACTCACCGGAAGCAAGGTTGGCTATGTAGCTCAGTTGGTTAGAGCATCGCACTCATAATGCGGGGGTCACAGGTTCGAATCCCGTCATAGCCACCATCTCTAGTTGGGGTATCGCCAAGCGGTAAGGCAGCGGGTTTTGATCTCGCCATCCCTAGGTTCGAATCCTAGTACCCCAGCCATTTTTAAAAGTTCTTTGCCAGTCTCGTGACTGTTGAGGAACGCTGTTGGGGTATCGCCAAGCGG
>NZ_CAWLMI010000035.1:0-8789 GCF_963862045.1 Aeromonas sp. 159
CCAGCAGGCGCACCAGATGGGGCACTACCAGCCCGACGAAGCCGATCATCCCCGATACCGCTACCGCCACCCCGACGCCTGCGGCGGTGAGCAGAATCAGGCGGCGCTTGAGGGATTGCACATTGACTCCCAGATGACGAGCCTCTCCTTCACCCAGCAGCAGGGCGTTGAGGGGATTGGCATCGCGCATAAAGAGCCACAGCAGGGCCGCCAGGGTGAGCAGGGCCAGCGCCACATCGGTCGGTTTGCCTGCCGCCAGCGTTCCCATCTGCCACAGGCTCAGGTTGCGCAGCATCTGATCGTCCGCCAGATAGGTGAGCAGGCCGATCACTGCACCGGAGAGCGCCGTGATGGCGACCCCGGCCAGCAGCATGACGGTGACCGAGGTGCCCCCCTCACGGGTGCCGAGCAGATAGACCAGGGTGGTGGTGAGCGCGCCGCCGAGAAAGGCGAGCAGCGGCAGCAGACCAACCCCAATGGTGGCTTGCAACTGCTGGCCATATTGTGGTGCAAGAGGGGCAAGCAGCACGATGGCGAGTGCAGCCCCAAGCGCCGCACCGCCGGAGACACCTATGATGCCGGGGTCAGCCAGGGGGTTGCGAAACAGCCCCTGCATCACGGCGCCACAGAGCCCGAGGATCCCCCCCACAGCGATGCAGAGCAGGGTTCTCGGCAGGCGAATTTCCTGCACGATCAGCAGTTTGTGCGACTCAATCCCGCTCTCCTGTCCGGCAAACAGCGCCCGCAGACTCTCGCCCAGGGTGAGGGTCATGGGGCCGGTTGCCAGCGAACCGAGCAGCAACAGCGCCAGTGCGGCCGTGGTAAAGGCCAGCAGCCAGGAGAGGGGTAACCGCATCATGACCCCTGCTTGATCCACTGGGCGATCTGGTTCGCCTGTTGCAGGGAGTTGAGGCTCAGGCCCCCTTGCAGGGCGTGGCCGTCGATGGCGTGAATGGCGTTACGCTTGCCAGCCGAGGTAGCAGCCAGGGCGGGCACTTCGGCCAGCACCTTGGCCGGGTCGGCATATTGCTGCCAGTCACGACCGCTGACCAGCACCAGATCGGGCTGCATCTCGATGAGGGATTCGGCGGATACCGGCTTGTAGTTGCGCAACTCGGCGACCGGATTGATGCCGCCCGCCAGCGAGACTAGCGCGCTGGCGGTGGTGTCACCCCCGGCGATGCTGGTGGGTTGCCCCTTGTGCAGCAGCAGGAAGGCGACCTTGAGCGGTTTGTTCTGTTTGGCTTGCGCCGCCAGCTGAGCGGTCTGGGCCTGGATCTCTGCCTTCAGGCGATCGCCAGCGGCTTTGTCGCCCAGCAGGCTGGAGAGGGTGTCGATACGCTGGTTGAGGTTGGCGAGAGTCGGCGCGGTATCCAGCACCTCCACCTTGACCCCGGCACGGCGCAGCTGATCCAGGGTCGGGGCCGGGCCCATCTCGTCGCTGCCCACCAGCCGGGTGGGGGAAAGGCTCAGGATCCCTTCGGCGGCCAGTGCCCGGTGATAACCCACCTTGGGCAGCCCTTTTGGCAAGGGACTGCTGACATCGGTGGCGATCAGGCTCGATTCACCGCCAAGGGCCAGAATGAGTTCTGTGGTGGCGGGGCCGATACTGACGATACGCTCTTTCTGTCCGTCGGCGGCAACGGCAGAGAAGGGAGAGAGTGAACTGCAGAGCAGGGTGATGGCGAGGGCAAGACGACGGCCCATGCTAACCTCCGAAGGGGTGAATGAAACGGGTGTGCCGCCGAGAATATCAAGGCTTTGGAAAAAATGCACTGATAATGATAGCAATTATCAATTGCATTGGTTTCGGTGCTTTATTAGAGTAGCCGCCATGATAAACAGCGGGACAATATGGTCCCGCAGAGGGAGAAAACATGAGCATTGCACAACGCATTCACGCGCTGCTGGAGCAGGATCCCGGCGCTCATCCGTCCACCCTTGCGGCCCAGCTTGCCATCAGCGAATGGGAGGTGGTTCGCCATCTGCCCGCCGAGCTGGTGACCCTGCTACCCGCCGATCGCGCACAAGGTCTGCTGGAAGATCTGGCCGACTGGGGCCCGGTGACCACCATCGTCGAATCAGAAGGATCCATCTTCGAGGTAAAAGCCCCCTTCCCGAAAGGCAAGGACGCACGCGGCTACTACAACCTGATGGGCCGCGACGGTGAGCTGCATGGTCATCTCAAGCTCGACAACGTGGCGGGGATTGCGCTGGTCAGCAAGCTGTTCATGGGCAAGGAGGGGCACTCCTTCCAGTTCTTCGGTCACTCCGGCCGCTGCATTTTCAAGGTCTATCTGGGTCGCGACGAGAAACGCCAGCTGCTGGCCGATCAGGTCACCCGTTTCATGGCGCTGCGCCACAACTCTCAAGAGGAAGTCAAAGCATGAGTGAACGTCAGGAGCGTCTGCAGAACCGCCTGCAACCGGAGATCCGCGAGTTTCGCGACAGCTGCCGCACCCTGCAGCTCGCCACCGTCGATGGCGAAGGCAATCCCAACGCCAGCTATGCCCCGTTCGTGCTGCAGGAAGATGGCTACTATGTGCTGATCTCCGAGATCGCCCGCCACGCCCGCAACCTGCAACAGGTGCCCCGGGTATCCCTGATGCTGATCGAGGATGAGAGCGGTGCCCGCGAGCTGTTTGCCCGCAAGCGCCTCACCTTCGATGCGGTGGCCGAAGTGGTGGCCCGTGACGACGCTCGCTGGAGCAAGGCGGTCGCAGCGCTGGAGGGGCGTTTTGGCGAGATCATCAAGGGTCTCTCCAACCTCAAGGATTTCAAACTGTTCCGCCTCAAGCCGGAGCAGGGGCTGTTCGTCAAGGGCTTCGGTCAGGCGTTCGCGGTCTCCGGTGACGAGCTGGTGGATTTCGTCCATCTGGTGGAGGGGCACAAGCGCATCGACAACGGTGCCGAGCTCACCAGCCCGGCCGATGCGCCGGTCTGATAATCCCTGTCGACCACGACAGCCGTCATAACAAAACGGGCAGCCACTGGGCTGCCCGTTTTTATTGCGTTATCTCATCCGGCCTGTTCAATCCTGCCAGCTGGCCTTGTTGGGAAAAGCGCGACGATCGGCGTCGGTGGCCGTTTCGTTGCACTCTCCCCGCACCTTCCAGGAGGTCTGGCTCAGTACGATGTAGCCCTGGCGGCAATACTGCTTGGTCGCCAGGGTCTCGGTCAGCAGATTCTCCTGTAACGCCTCCCGCTGTTCCAGCAGCCGCTGGCTCTGGGCCGCCGAGAGGCCGCGTGGCAAGGTGTCGTTGGGCGCGGCTTCAAAGGTGAAGCGCTTGCTCCCCTCCTCGTTGATGTGGGTCAGAAACAGAGGTTCCGGCCCGTCATACTTCTGTCCGGGCAAGCTGGAGCAGGCCGACAGCAGGGGAACAATCAACAACAGGGTGGCAGACAACAGGCGCACGACAGACTCCAGTGAGAAACGAAGCGAGGCTCGCAGATTAGCACGGCTGCAGGGCGGGTGTTACTGCCAGCAGCTCGTCGGTGGTGAGCAGGGTGACACTGCGCCCCTCCGGCAGGCTGAGGTGGCGCCACATCCAGTGATGGTGCTCGGTGATCTGGGCTGCGCTCAGATGGGGGCGATCAGCGGTGGTGTGACCATCGCTCAACACCAGCACCTCGTACCCATGGGAGGCGGCACTGCGCACCGTGGTGTCGACGCAAAAATCGGTGGCACAGCCACAGAGAATGAGTCGATCGACCGGCTGCTCGGCCAGCAGGAAGGCAAGCTCGGTGTCGAGAAAGCTGTCACAGGCTGTCTTGCGTACCCGGCTATCGCTCTTGGCTGGCTGCAGCGCACTGTGCAGTTGCCAACCCGGGGTGCCGGGTTCCAGTTCGCCACCCGGTAGATCATCATGCTGGATATAGATGACTCGCCCCTGTTGTTGCCTGACATGGGCCGCAGCCCGATTGATATTTGCCAGCACCTGCTCCTGGCGGTAACGGGGCTCGTTGAACAAGCCTTGCTGCACATCGATGATCAGTAACACATCCATATTTTACCCGCCGTTTCCTGGAAGATTAGGGTTGCAGCCACTGGCTGCAGTCACGACTGCGGGATTGATGCAGCGCGCCCATATCTTGCTTCATCTCGTCACTGTTTTGCCAGCGCTTAGGCAGCGGCATGATGGTTACCTGCACATCGGCTGCGGGATCTGCAACAGAGGTCTCATCTGTGCGGGGCACGACCAGCGCCACCTTGAGGGCAGGATTGCGGCTGGCGATGCGACTGGCGAGCCCAAGCCCCCCCTCGACGTGGAAATTGCCGGCGATATGCATGATCTGCTGGCCCGGGTGCTTGGCGAGATAATCCACCATGCTCTCGGCCATGGTGTCATCCCAACTGGTCTGGGCGGCGAAGCGGCGGGCGTTGCTGTCGGCATCGCCGTGGTGCATGGAGGCCATAAATTTCTGGCGATAGGGATCATCCCCCAGCGTCAGCTGGCGGGCCAGCTGGCTGCGACGCGACGCGGGCAGTTTGTCGAGCCACTCAGCCCCCTCCTGACCGACACAGCTCACCAGCGGCTTGGGGGCGTTGGCGGCGATCACCGGCATCCGGTGAGCCTTGGCAAACTCTACCAGTGGGCGGTAGTCGCTCGGATAGTTGGGCCAGGCGTTGCTTTTGCGGATCAAGGCCGCTTCACCAATCTGGTTCGCCAGATAGGCATCCAGCGTCTTCTGATCGGCGCGGCTGAACTGCTCCATGGAGAGGGCCAGTGGCCGCCCGTGCTGCTGGCCAGCGGTGTAAAGCCCGCTCAGCAGGCGCGATTGCAACAGATGCACGGCGGGATGGCTGTGCAGCTCACCCACCAGAATGATGTCGGCGTCGGCAATGCGCGCGATCGCCTGCTCCTGCGTCAGGTCTGCGTCTCCCTCGCTGCTTAGTCGGTAGTCATAGAGCGTCTGCAACTGTGATGACTGGGTCGGTTGGGTGGGGGTGGCACAGGCTGCCAGTAGCAGCGGCAGGGCGAGCAGGGGAAGTCGTCTAATCATGGGATCTCACGGCTGATATGCCCGGATGCCGGTGCATCTCGGGGGGCTAATAGAGAATAAGGGCAACACAGGGCGACAGTGTAAAACCAATTTGGTTCAAAACAAATGAGAATGATTTCGTTTCTTGTTGATCTTTGTCGAGAGCCGGGTAATATGCGGCCTGTTTGATAACAGTTCTCAATAAGGATTCGCTGTGACCCATCATAACGCACTCTCTCTGGTTGCCCTCGCCGTGGCGGCCGGTCTCTCCTCCCAGGTCTTTGCTGCCACCCAGAAGGCGGATGAAGTCGTGGTCGTCAGCGGCTCACGGATGGAGCAAAAACTGGAAGATGTCTCCGGCCCCATCTCGGTGATCACCGCCAAGCAGATTGAAGAGCAGGTTGTCACCAATGTCGCCGACCTGTTCCGCTACGAACCCGGTGTGACTGTGAATGGAGGTAGCCATAATGCTACTGATGGTCAAACCTTCTCATTGCGTGGTATGGGTGGAAATCGCGTCAAAGTGGTGAGCGATGGTGTTCGTCAAAACGATGCTTATAGCGAAGGTGGTGTAGGACAGAACTACTTCGATACTGACATGATCAAGCAGGTTGAAATTGTTAAAGGACCTGCTTCAACTGCGTATGGCTCAGATGCTATTGGTGGGGTTATTGCAATTACGACCAAAGATGCATCGGATTTTTTGCGTAATAAAAACAGCTATGTTGATGTGACCAGTGGTTATGCATCCGAAAACGGTCAATGGATGGGCGGTTTTACAACCGCATTGCGTACCGGTGATTTTGAGCATCTATTACGCTATACAGAGCGTAATGGCGGCGTCAAACAGAACTATAAATCAAGTTTGTATGACTTTGATATTGTTGACCGTTCCGTTCTGCTCAAAAGCAAATGGCATATATCAGCAGTACAGCAGGCGCAGCTGACATTTGATTATTACGATCAGGATAAAGAATCCGATCCGTTTGATAACGCTAAAGATTTGAGGCTGAAAGATGAGAAAAGTGAAAACTATCGCATCATGCTGGATCACCAGCTTAAAGTAAGCTCGGTGCTAACAGATCGAGTATCTTCGAAGGTTTATATCAGTAAATTTGACCAGAGTAATAATAAAAATACTGGTAATACAACCAAAGGAAGTTCAGAACATAATACGTTTTTACAAGACGCCTTGGGGGCACAGTTACAGTTTGACAAGCGTTTGGGGGCAAACAGCATTGTTTGGGGTCTTGAGTATGAGAAATCAACCACAGAACGTGAGAAGACGAAAACCAGTTACCCGAGTGGCGCAATAGCGAACCGAAGCCCATTCCCGGATAGCGATACGCGGCGTGCTGCAGTGTGGTTCTTTGATAATATCGCGATTAATGATAAATGGCAGCTAACTCCGGGCATGCGGTATGATCATTATGAATTGCAAGCTACTTCCAGTAACGGTAAATCATCATTTGGAGAGATCAAGGAAGGTGAACTATCTCCAAAGCTTGGCCTTGTATATAAGGCCCATGAGCTGGCAAATATATATGCGCAATATAGCCATGGTTTCAGGGCTCCTACATATAGTGAGTCTTTAGCATCTGATAGTTATAGTGTGCCAGGTTTTACTCATGTCTTTATCCCTAACTCTGACTTACGTCCAGAAAGTAGTGATGGTATTGATCTCGGTGCTCGCGGCCAGTCAGATACAATTGACTATGATATTTCTGTGTTCAGGGCAAAATATAAAGATTTTATTGATACAGAAAACACATCATCCTTTGGTCGTACAGGTATGACAATGGTGACTAAGTATGTCAACAAGGATAAAGTTAATATCAATGGAGCTGAGTTGAAACTTGGTTACTGGTTCGATGATGATATATATACTTGGGGTGCTCTGTCATACATCAACGGAAAAGATCAAAATGGGAACTACATTAGCTCTCTGAACCCTTTGAGTGGAAATATCGGTGTGCGTTTTGAACAAGCGCTCTGGAATTTCAATACCGCGCTTCGCTTTGCTGATGATATGGATAAGGTCGGTAAGGATGAAAACGGTAAGGAGTTTATGAAGTCAGCTGGTTGGGTGGCGGTGGATATGTATGCCCAGTTTAATCCTTGGTCTGAGTTGCAACTCAACGTCGGGGTCTTCAATCTGTTTGATCGGGAATACACCACATATAATCGTCTCGCAGGGAAAGATGCTGCTGCAGATGTCAGTACCTTTACCGAACCGGGCCGCAACCTGAGTGCACGGGTCAAATACGTATTCTAAAAAGACAACACACGCAGTGATCGCGGGCAGTTGCCCGCACCGGATCCCCGCCCTGACAGGCGGGGATTTTTTATACATGTAGCCAGGCGTGAGGTGACCCGCTCACGCCATGTTATTCGTTGGATTCGCCTTTTCTTTATGTTGGCGAGATATTATGCTACTTGGTTCATTGTTAATGATATTTAGTAATTCTTTACAATGGGTGCGACTCGCCTTTGACTTCGACATCGAACTATTTTCTCGACACCGCCGATGCACT
The DNA here is from genome assembly GCF_963862045.1 of Aeromonas sp. 159. Lineage (NCBI taxonomy): Bacteria > Pseudomonadati > Pseudomonadota > Gammaproteobacteria > Aeromonadales > Aeromonadaceae > Aeromonas > Aeromonas sp. 159. The sequence continues at coordinate 7,518 of NZ_CAWLMI010000035.1, forward strand.
TGAGCTGATTACCCGCTTCAATGAGGCCCCTGACGAGCAGACCATAGTGACTCTGTTGCGAACTCTGAGTCAGCAGATGGGATTTGACCACTTCCGGCTGGGATTCATCTTTCCCAGTTCGATTCAACGTCCTGATGTGAGGATTTTCAACGGCTGTCCTGCCGAGTGGGTGCAGGCCTATGACAAACAGCGTTTCTTTGCGGTAGATCCCGTTGTGCGCAAAGGAATGAAGCAGAGCACCCCAATCCTCTGGGCCAATCTGATCACCGAGTGTTGCGATCAGCAGGACATCGCTGGGTTGGAAGTGATGCTGCAGGCACAAGAGATGGGGCTGCGCGACGGGATCACGATTCCCTGGCACGGGGCGAATGGCCATGTTGGCTTGCTGTCATTGATCACTCGTACGTCACGAACCGAACATCAGTGGCTGACGACTATTCCCTTTTTGAGCTGGCTGGCGGTGCATGTCTTCGAGGCGGTGACCCGTGTTTGTCTTGCCGTGAAGTTTCCTCAGGAAGATCTGACGCTACGGGAGCTGGAGGTGTGCCAATGGGCCGCCGAAGGCAAGCAAGTGAGCGATATTGCCCAGATCCTGGGGATCAAGCCCAGAACCGTCACTTTCCATCTTGAGCGGATCGCGGAGAAGCTGGGGGCAAGCAGCAAAAATCAGGCGATATCCTGGGCACTGATGCAGGGGATTGTCAGGCTGAACATTGACACGGCACAAATCGAAAATGTGGATGATAACAGTGCATGATGCTGCCCAACGCAAAAGCTTGCTCATTACGTAGATGAAATTACTGAAAAGGTCAGTTTTGCCAGTGAGTGTGATGATATTGCGCAACTTATTGCACCCATGTGCGTTGGGCGAGAACTGGTGGATGGTAATTGTTTGATAAATAAGGAATAAAAAAATGGCATGGTCGCTGCTAAAGGTTGGTCGAGTGCTATCTCGTTTAACCAATCTATTTAGGAGCATACACATGCCAACTCCATGTTATATCAGCATCGAAGGTAAAACCCAGGGCAATATCACCGCCGGTGCCTTCACCTCCGATTCCGTCGGCAACATCTTCGTACAAGGTCACGAAGACGAGATGCTGGTACAAGAGTTCCAGCACGTTGTCACCGTCCCGACCGACCCGCAATCCGGTCAGCCTGCCGGTCAGCGTGTCCACAAGCCGTTCAAGTTCACCGTTGCGCTGAACAAAGCCGTGCCGCTGATGTACAACTCTCTGGCTTCCGGCGAGATGCTGCCGAAAGTGACCCTGA